>NZ_NHPG01000022.1:106122-203301 GCF_002252965.1 Halorubrum sp. Ea1 | reverse complement strand
CCACCACCCCCCACCCTATGACACCCGCACTCGACCGACTGACCGAACTCAGACGGGCGCTGCCGCTGACGGCGGCGGTCCTGTTCGTCGCCGCGCTCGCGGTGCCCGTCTGGGAGATCGCCTTCGAGGCGCCCCAGTACCCGGACGGGCTCCTCGTGGAGCTGTACGCCTACCCGCGGCTCGGCGGCGACTTCGCCGANNGGACCCGGTGTTCGTCGACCCGAACTACGCGGTCCACCCGGACGCGATCGCCGCGCCGGAGTGGATCCTCGGGCCGGTCCTGTTCCTCGCGGTGGCGGCCGCGGGGGTCTTCGTGGCGGTCGCGCCGACCGAGCGCAAGCTCCGCTACGGCCTCCTCGGCCAGCTCGTCGGGGCGACCGTGGCGTTCGTCGGCACGTTCGCGATCGTCCAGTACCGCCTGTACCAGGCGGGCCACGCGCTCGGGGAGGACGCGCCGGTCGTCGGCGTCGCGGAGTTCACCCCGCCGCTGTTGGGCGGCTACGAGATCGCCAACATCAGCGGGGTGGCGTGGTTCGGTCCCGGGGGGTACATGACGGGACTGGGGTTCCTCCTGCTGGTCGCGGCGTACCTGCTCCGCGACTCGCAGGTCACCGTCGGCGAGGCCGCGGAGCGGCTCCGCGACCGCCTCGGGGGCGGGAGCGACGGCGACGGCCCCGACCGAGACCGGTCGAGCGACGAGCCGCCTGCGACCACCGACGAGCCCGGCGCGGAGGTGAACTGATGACCCGACGCCCGTCGGTCGCCGGCCTCGTCTCGGCGCGCGCGGTCTTCGTGGCCGCCGCCGTCGTGCTCGCGGCCGTCCTCGGCGGCGTCGCCGCGGCGGCGGGGGGTGGCGCCGTGTCCGGCGACGCGAGCGGGACCGAGGCGGCCAACGGCACCGACGGGCTCGTCGTCGACCCGCCGACGTACGACCCGGCGCGGCCGACGGCGGCGGGGACCGCGACGGTCGTGAGCGACGGCGGAGGGAACGCGACCGACGGCGAGAACGCGACCGCCGGGACGTACGGGAGCCTGACCGCCGCGGTCGACGCCGCGGAGCCCGGAGACGCGGTCGAGCTCTCCGGCGTCTTCGAGCCGACGGAGCCGGTCGTCGTCGACGAGCCGAACGTGACGGTCCGGGCGAGCGAGACTCACGGAGCCCTGGTCGACGGGGGCGGCGAGGACAGCGTCGTCGTGTTGGAGGCGCCGAACGCCGCGATCGAGGGCGTCTGGATCCACGACACCGGCGAGGACCTCGAGTCGCAGGACGCCGGGGTGTACGTCGCCGGGAACGCCTCCGGGGCGACGCTCTCGGAGCTCTACCTCACCGACGCCGCCTTCGGCGTCTGGGTGAACGGCGCGGACGAGGTGACGGTCGCCGACTCGCGGATCGAGGGCACCGAGGCGCCGCGGTTCGCGAACCGCGGCAACGGGATCAACCTCTGGGAGACCGAGGGGAGCGAGATCCGCGACACCGAGATCACCGACGTGCGCGACGGGATCTACTACTCGTGGGCCTCCGACGTCGAGGCGACCGGGAACACGCTGTGGGACCTGCGCTACGGCGTCCACTACATGTACTCAGACGACAACCGGATCGCGGACAACGTCGCCTTCGAGAACGACGTGGGGTACGCGCTGATGGTCAGCGACTCCATCGAGGTCGTGAACAACACCGCGGTTGCGAACCGCGGGCAGAGCGGCCACGGGATCCTGCTCAAGGAGATCGACCGCAGCGTCGTCCGCGACAACCGCCTCGTCGCCAACGACGACGGGATCTTCCTCTACAACGCCCAGCACAACGAGGTCCGGGGGAACCTCCTGTACGCCAACGGGGTCGGGGTCCACCACTCCGCCGGGACCTCGGAGACGACCGTCGCCGGCAACGGGTTCGTCGAGAACGAGGAGCCGGTGTTGACGACGACCCGCGACCTCGTCGCCTGGAACGGCTCCGACCGGGGCAACTACTGGTCGGACGCCCGCGTCGCCGACGCCGACGGCGACGGCATAAGCGACACGCGGCATCGGCCGGCCGGCGCGGCCCAGCGGCTCGTGCAGGAGCACCCCGCCGCAGCGGTCTTCGCGGACGGCCCGGCGTTCGACGCGATCCGGCTGGTCGAGAGCCGGTTCCCAGCGGTCGAGACCGCCGGGGTCGTCGACCACCGCCCGCTCGCCGACCCCGTCCACGACGTCGAGCCGTATCGCCCGTACGCGGCGGCCGTCGACGCGACCGTCGAGTACGACTCGGACCCGGGAGACGACCACCACCAGCGGCACCAGTAACCATGCGCATCGATATTAAGCACGTTCACAAGCGGTACGGCGACGTCGAGGCCCTCGCCGGGCTCGACCTCACGGTCGAATCGGGCGACGCGTACGGCCTCGTGGGAACCAACGGCGCCGGCAAGTCCACGCTGTTCGGGCTGATCGCCGGCCGCGAGCGCCCCGACGCGGGGACCGTCTCGGTCGGCGGCCGCGAGGTCGGCGAGATCGGGTGGCGGATCCGCGAGGCGATCGGAATCTTACCCGAGGAGCCCGGTTTCCCGCCGGGCGAGACGGGGCGCGAGACCCTGCGCTTCCACGCCGACGTCCGCGGAGTCGGGTCGGGCCCGGAGGACGCCGCCGAGCGCATCGCCGGCGCGGCCGCGACGGTCGGGCTCGCCGAGGCGATCGACCGCCCCATCGACGGCTACTCGAAGGGGATGCGCCGCCGGCTCGGGCTGGCGGCCGCGCTCCTCGCGAATCCGGCGGTGCTCCTGCTCGACGAGCCGACCGCGGGGCTCGACCCGAACGGCGTCGCCGCGCTCCGCGAGGTCCTGACCCGCGTGCGCGACGAGACGGGTGTGACACTGCTCATGGCGACCCACGCGCTGCGGGAGGCCGAGCGCGTCTGCGACCGCGTCGGCGTCCTCGACGACGGGCGGCTGGTCGCGGAGGGGACGCCCGACGGGCTCGCCGCCGACCACGAGGCCGGTCTCGAAGGCGCCTTCGTCTCGCTCACCGGGGGTGGTCGAGATGCCTGAGCGCGGGCGCGGAGCCGCGCCCGAGGACGGCGAGGCGCCCGACGCCGACACGGCGTCTGACTCGGACCCGGCCCCGGACGGCGGCGTCGTCGTCGACGGCTCGACCGCCGCCTCGCGGACGGACGCTTCCGCGGAGGCGACGGAGAGGGAGACGGAGACCGCGGACGAGACCGCGACCGACGCCGAGGGGATCTCCGTTCCCCTCCCGCGTCCCGGGATCGTCCTCCGGATCGCTCGCCGCGAGACCCGGCTGACCGCCCGCCGGGGGTGGGCCGTCGCGCTGACGGTCGTGTTCGCCGCGTTCGGGCTCCTGCTGGCGACGTTCAGCGGGTCGAGCGTGGCGCCGACCGGCTACGAGCCGGTCGTCGCGAGCTACGTCGAACTGGCGACGTACCTCGTCCCGCTGGCCGCGCTGGCGTTCGGTCACGGCGCGATCGTCGGCGCGGCGGAGCGCGGGCGCCTCGGGGTCGTGTTGACGCTGCCCGTTTCGCGGGTCGAAACCGCGATCGGCGTGTACGCCGGGCGGGCCGCGGTGCTCTCGGCGTCGGTCGTCGTCGGCTTCGGCGTCCCCGGGATGCTCCTCTTGCGGGGGTTCGGGCTCGCCGGCTGGCCGACGTTCGCGTGGTTCCTGTTCGCGACGGTCGCCGTCGCCGTCGCGCTCCTCGGGCTGGGGGTGGCGATCTCCGCGGTCGCGCCGACCTCGACGGTCGCGCTCGCGGGCGCCCTGCTCGTCTGGGCGTGGTTCGCCCTGGTCCACGACCTGCTCGCGCTCGGCGTGCTGGCCGCGCTCGACGGCGCGGGGCGGTTCGTCGCCGTCGCGGTGGCCGCGAACCCGGTCTCGACGTACCGGCTCCTCGCGCTCGCCCCGACCGACGCCGGCGGCGCGGGGCTCGCGGCCGCGCTCGACGGCAGCGGTCTCTCGGTCGGCGTGCTCGTGGCCGTCCTGCTCGGGTGGGTCGCGGTCGCGACGGGCGTCGCCGCGGTGGCGCTCCGCTCGAAGCGGAAATAAAACGCCCCGCGTGTCTTTTGAACCCATCCGTCTCGTCGAGCCGCCGCTACGTGACTAAGTTCCAGGCCGCGTCGGTCACGCGCTGTCGTTAGCGCCGTCGGTCACGCGCTGTCGTTGGCGCCGTCGGTCACGCGCTGTCGTTGGCGCCGTCGGCCGAAACGCTGATCCTCCGGGCCGTCTCGACCCACTCGTGGTCCGGGAACGGCTCCGGACGGACGGCGTAGGTGTACCGGGGTTCGCCCTCGGCGTCGAGCGCGAGGTCGAACGCGTAGATGATCCCGTCCTCGACGCCGAGCTCGAGGGAGCCCTCGACGGCCGGGGTGGCCCGCGAGTCCTCGGGCTCCGCGTCCGAGAGCCGGTACGCGACGACGGGGACGCCGTGGTGCGTCGCCGTGCCGACCGCCTCCCAGCCGTACGGCTCGACCATCTCCGTGTGTCGGCCGATGTTCGTGGGAGCGATCTGACCGTACTGCGGGTCGTACCGGTAGTACGCGTCGGTCGCGTCGTGATACGTGAACTGCGGGTCCGACTCCCACTCGTCGCGCGGCTGGTGGTCCGGCAGTCCGTCGGCGGGCTGGACGTACGCGTACGCGTCGCCGTTTCGGTAGTCCTTCGCGCCGTACCACAGCTCGGAGATCACCTCTCCGGTGGACGAGTTCACGTAGTAGTCGCCTTCGACGCGGCGACGGTCGGGCGGCTCGTCGAAGACGATCGCGTACGAGTCCCAGTGGTCCCTCGGCGCGTGCAACGGCGTCTCGTCGTCCGACTCGAGCGTCGTGAAGTCGATACCGTCCGGTCCCGCACCGTCGGGGTACTCCTCCGGGAGCTCCGACTGCCCGTTCGATCCCGACTCGTCGGCTCCCCGTAACGCGTCGGTACAGCCGGCGAGGCACGGGACTCCGACTCCGAGTGCTGAGAGGAGGGCACGGCGTTCCATGCCGGAGATATTGTCGTATCAATGAAGTATCTTCCGGACCGCGGCCGCCGGCTGGCGGGCGAACCGGCCGGCCCCCGGCGCGGTCATCGATCCACTCCCGGCCCGATCATCGGTCGTCGGCGTCTGTCGCCTCCGAGGGCGTCGTCGCCGCCGATCCGACTCCGCCGAATATCGCGGTCCCGCCGTGCCGGACGACGGTCGCGACCATGTTGCCGGCGAACAGCAGCGCGCCGGCGACGACGAGCGCGCCGCCGAGGGGTCGGACGAGGCCCTCGGCGGACCCGCCGACCGCTCCGAGCGACGCGACGGCGGGCGAGACCGCGGCCGCGAGCAGGAGGCCGGCGCCGAGGACGGTCGCGGCGAGGTCGACCGCGGCGACGCGGGCGTGGTAGAGGTCGTCGATGGCGGGGACCCGTTCCAGCCCGACGCGGTCGGCGTATCGGTCGAGCCAGACGATGAAGGGGACGACGTGGTAGAGGCTCCCGACGACGACGAAGCCGACGAGCGCGCCGAGCAGGACGGGACCGAGTGCGGGGTGCCCGAACCGGACGGCGGGCCCGAGGGGGTCGACGGTCCACGTCGCGGCCGCGGTCGCGCTCCACGCGAGCGTCGCGACGGCGACGACGGCGTATCGCGAGAGCATCGGCGTCGCCGTCGCCGTCGCGTCGCGGAGCCGCCGGAGGAGTATCCCCCCGGCGACCGCCGCGCCGCCCGCGGCGAGCAACCCGCCGGCGGTCGCGAGGGTCGCGAACGAGAGCAGCCGCCCGGCGGCGAGCAGGGTCACGCCGGCCGGGTACGCCGCGGTCTCGACGCGCGCGAGCCGGTCCTCGACCGGGAGCGCGTCGGTTTGAGTGAACATCGGGCCGAGCTGGTACAGGGCGCCGAAGACGGTCGTGACGACGACGCCGAGGACGGCGAGCGTGACGTGCGCGTCGACGACCGCGGTCCGCGAGAGGCCGAGCGGGGCGAGCACGCCCCAGCGGTAGTCGGCCGCGAGGCTCCCCCCGAGGACCGCCGCGAGCGCGAGGAAGCCGAGCGCGAGCGCGAAGTGCCCCTCCGTGACGTCGAGGGGACGGGCGCGCCAAAGGGTCCTCGCGAGGTTATAAACGAACGCGGCGAATCCGAGGAGGATGAGCCCGGCGAACAGCGCCGCGTCGGCCGGCCGGCCGATCCACAGCCCGCCGGCGAACCCGCTCACGCCGACCGCGACGGCGACGAGCTGGAGCGTCGCCAGCCGGTCCGAGTGGAGCTCGACCCCCGACCAGACCGGGACGAACTGGGTCATCGCGCCGAGGACCGTGAGACACACCCACCCGACGAGCAGCAGGTGGGCCGCGGCGATTCGGCCGAGGCCCGCTCCGGCTCCTTCGATCCCGACGACTCGCGTGAGCGCGAGCGCTCCCCCGGCGGCGAGGAACGCCAGCGCGACGAGGAAGTGTCGGAGGGGAATCGTGGTCGGCGGGCGCGTCGAGGTCGTGAGATCGCCGGGGACGCCTCGCATGTCCCCGCGTACGGTCCGCGCGTCCGTGGTCACGTCCCCGAACGCGTTCGGGGGTCCGGCCGCCCATCGACGAACGACGGCCCCCGAACAGGTTCGGGGTAAACGACGGGCGCGCGGAGAACGAACTCAGGTCCATGTCACGGGAGACAGCGGCCCTCGAGGAGACCGACGCGCCGACGGACCGGCCGGTCGAGACGCTCGACGTCGCCGACCTCGGCCCGCCGGAGCCGCTTCGGCGGACGCTCGAACTGCTCGCCGACCTGCCGGCCGAGACCGTTCTCGTCCAGCGCAACGACCGAGTTCCGCAGTTCCTGTTCCCGAAGCTCGACGACCGCGGCTACGCGCACGACGCGGTCGAGACGGACGACGGCGTCGTCACGGCGATTTGGGTCGCGAACGGCGAGGCGGCGACAGACGGCGAGGCGGCGACAGACGGCGGAGCGACGACGGACGGCGGAGCGACGACGGACGGGGAGACGACGACGGACACTCAGAGCGCCGCGGGGGCCGGCCGATGAGCTTCCTCGGCGGCTCCGAGCCCGAGTTCGACGACGAGAACGAGTTCGTGTCGGAGCACGTCCCGAAGCCGGGCGCCTTCCTCGCGGACCGCGACGTCCTCGCGGGCGAGGACCACGTCGCCGTGCACCGTCACGCCGCGGACGCCTTCGAGGAACACGGCGTGTACGACGCCACGTTCGGCTACAACCTCGCTCGGCTCAACCTCGACCCGCGGCATCCGGACGCCGGATTCCGCTACGCCGAGGAGGCCGACGACCCGACGACGCTCCGCGCCGAGTTCACGCCGACGACGGCGTTCTGTCCGCAGGCGGAGCCGCTGGCGGTGGGCGCCTTCCGCGCGTTCGACGCCGTCGCGGACCACGGCTACGACCTGGTCCGGGTGCGCGTCGACCCCTCGCTCAACGGGAGCGAGGCGGTCAACGACCGGCTCGAACGGCTCGAGTCCGGCGACGGCGAGGTGGGTGACGGCGGGGCGAGTGACGACGACCGGGCCGACGCCGACCCGGCAGGCGTCGATCGAACGGGCGCTCAGGACGACGACGGCGCGGGCGGTCCGACGATTCCCTTCTGAACGCCGCTGGCGGTTTCCGTCGCGGAGTCGAGCGAGACGCGCCGCCGCGCGCCGCGTCGGTCGAACATGTTCCCGCGAACGTGCATGTCGGACCGCCGCGTGCGATCGGATATGAACGACGCCGAATCGGTGCTCGACGTCCGCGAGCGCGACGATCCGCCGTTTCCGGTCATCAGCGACGCGCTCGACGAGCTCGGGCCGGACGAGCGGTTGCGGCTCGTGAACGACTTCGAACCGGCCCCGCTGTACGACGTGCTGGCGGACCGCGGCTTCGAACACGAGACCGAGCGGGTCGCCGCCGACGAGTGGCACGTCACGATAGAGCCCGCCTGAACGGAGGGAGACGCTCGCACCTCCCTCGATCCCTTTTATACTCCGCCCCGAATAGTTCGCCTCCCGACGCCGCGGCACGGGAATTCCCGCCGAAGGTATTCCCCCTACTACCCTACGCCGAAGCGCATGACCCGACGCACACTCGACCGGCGAACGTTCGTTCGAACGACTGCGGCGCTCGGTGTGACCACCGCGCTCGCCGGCTGCGGCGGTAGCGGCGACGGCGGCAGCGGCGGCAGCGGCGGTAGCGGCGGCAGCGACGGAAGTGACGGCAGCGACGGTAGCGACGGAAGTGACGGCAGCGACGGCGGCAGCGGCGACCAGCAGTACCTCTCCGAGGAGCCGGACTACGGCGGCTTCCTCGACGACGCCACCAACTACGAGCGGACGGCCGACATGACGGACGCCGACTCAGTGACCGTCGACGTCGGCGCCGGCGACGGACTGGCGTTCGGCCCGGCGGCGGTCGCGGTATCGTCCGGGACGACCGTCACCTGGGAGTGGACTGGGGAGGGCGGACAGCATAACGTCGCCGGCTCCGACGGTAACTTCGAGAGCGAGACCGTCGGCGAGGCGGGCCACACGTTCGAGCACACCTTCGAGGAGTCCGGCGTGCACGCCTACGTCTGTACCCCCCACGAGGCGGTCGGAATGAAGGGCGCGGTGTACGTGGAGTAACGCCGCGGCGACCGAGCGACGATTCCGACCGACGACTGCGACCGAGCGGCGACCCCGGCCGACGGCCGCGACTGACCGACGACCCGGCCGACGACCGCAACTGACCGACGACCCGGCCGACGATTCCGACCGACGACCGCGACTGACAGCTGGCCGCGACTGACCGACGACCCGGCCGACGACCGCGACCGACCGACGACCGACCACCCACCCATGCCCCAAGCACGCCTCCTCGTCGACCTGCCCGACGGACCGTGGATAGCCGACGTCTCGCGCGAGTTCCCCGACGCGGGGTTCCGCGTGCTCACCGCGGTCCCCGGCGAGAGCGCCGGCTTCGCCTTGGTCAGAGTCAGCGCCCGCGACGTCGACGCGGTCCTGTCGGCGATGGAGTCCCACGACGCGCTGGCCTCGGTGTCGGTGATGGCCCGCGAGGACGGCGTCGCGACCGTCCGGATCGAGACCGACGCCCCGCTGCTGTTGCTGGCCGCGAAGCGCTCCGGGCTCCCGATCGAGATGCCGCTGGACATCGAGGACGGCGTGGCGGAGGTCGAGGTCACCGGCGAACACGAGCGCGTCGCAGAGATGGGCCGGCGGCTGAGCGACCTCGGTCTGGAGTTCGAGGTCGAGCGCGTGCGGCAACGCGTCAACCCCGCTCGCCTGTTGACGGACCGACAGCGGGAACTACTGCTCGCGGCCGTCGACCTCGGCTACTACGACGTGCCGCGCCGAGCCACCCTGACGGAGGTCGCGGAGCACGTCGGCATCGCGAAGTCGACCTGTAGCGAGACGCTCCAGCGCGTCGAGCGGACGGTGGTCCGGGAGTTCGTCGACGACCTGCCCAGTCACCCCGTCGACGAGGAGACGGAGGTCGCGGCCGTCGATCCGTAGACCGGCTCGGCCGGGATCGCGGCCGCACCGTCCGTCGCCCCGGACAATCGCCGACGGCCCCAGACAGCTACTCTCGATCCCTGACGACCACCGACCCCTGACGACTACCGACCCCTGACGACCACCGACGACACACCCATGACCGCATCCACCGACGACCACGACCACGACGAGACCGCCGAACCGATCACCGACCGAGTCCACGACAACTCCTGGTCGGCGAACCTGGAGACGCCGAAGTACGCCGGGGACCCGGAGCTCGCGGTCCGCGACGCGCTCGCGGCGATCGACCACACGACCGCCGGAAACCGCGTCAACCTGGTCACTCACGGCGACCTCGGCCACCCCGAGGAGTTCCTCTACGACGCGCTCCGCGAGGAGCGCGGCGATGTCGACCCAGAGTACGTCGAACAGTGCGGCTGCGGCGGTCACGTCACCCGCGTTGACGTTCTCTGAGACGCGGACGATCGGACGGGGGCGAACGCGGGCCGAACGGACCGATACCTCCCGGCCGGCGGTGCCGAGAGCGGGCATCCGCCGCCATTCTTAATTCGTCCGCGGCGTAGGTGCGGGTGTGTCCACCGAGCCGATCCTGCCGTTCGCTGACGGACCCGAACCGATCGGCGGGTTCGTCGATCCGGTGCTCGTGGACCCGACTCCGTCGCTGTTGACGGCGGTCGTCGAGGCGTACCGCGCGGCGGCGCCGGGGGTCGTCGAGCCGTCCGTCCAGACGCTGCGAGTCGAGGCGTCGGGTGGGGATTCACCGGCCGCGACGGAGGCTCCCGCCGCAACGGGAGACCGCCCCGACCGGTCGGACGCGCTCTCCTCGTCGCTCCCGGCGCTCGCCGTTCTCGCGAGCGACCGCGCGGTCGACGCCGTCACCGACGGATTCCGACCCGCGAGCAGGCTCGCGGCGCTCGCGGAGACGGGCGCGGTGGAGCTCCTGACGCTGACGGAGCCGCAGCCGAACGCGGCGCTCGTCGGTCGGGAAACGGGGTCCGTGCTCGTCGCCGGCGGATACCGAGACGGCGTCGATGCGAGCGCCGACTCGCCGGCGAGGTGGTGTCGCGTGGGCGACGATCCGGCGCTCCGGGAACGCTACGTTCCGCTCGTCGAATCGGCCGAGGAGCGCCGCCTGCGAACGCCGAGCCGCCGGCGGATGCACGAGTCGGTCCGGGAGCGCTGCGGCGTCGCCGTCGCGGACGACGTGGTCCGGGCGATCGACCCCGGAGCCGTCGAGGGCGACGGTGTCGCGGGCGCCGCGGACGCCGCGATCGAACCCGACGGGCCGGACCTGGCCGACGCGCGGCGTCGCGCGTACGTCGTCGGCGTCCGCCACGGCGCGCTCGACCGCGACCTGCGTCGCGCCTGCGAGGAGGCCGGCCTCGGGAGCTCGGCGACGTTCACGCGGATCAAACGGGAACTCCGGGAGGCGGGACTGCTCGCGACGGAGTCGGTCCCGCAGCCGGTCGGCCGACCCCGTGAGCGGCTGGTCGCTCGCGGCGCGCTCGCCGACGCCGACGGTCCGAGCGAGGCCGTCGCCGCGGCGCTGGACGCGGTCGAATAACTGATGAAATGAATAAAACGGATGCGGCGCGGCGGTGACCGGTCTCAGTCGTCCTTCGTCTTGATGTCGGCCGAGAGCCCCTGCGCCATCTCGATCTCCTTCGAGTTGTTCAGGGTCCACGCGGTGCGGTCGGTGACCGCCTCGATGGCCTCTCGGGCGGAGGGGTAGCCGTTGCCGGACTTCTTGACGCCGCCGAAGGGGAGCTGGACCTCGGCGCCGATACAGGGGAGGTTCCCGTACGCCAGCCCGATCTCGGCGCGGTCGCGGTAGTAGTTGATCTGCCGGTAGTCCTCGGAGACGATCGCGCCGGCGAGCCCGTACTCGGTGTCGTTTTGGATCTCGACCGCGCGCTCTATGTCGCCGTCGTACTCGAGGAGGGCGACGTGCGGTCCGAACACCTCCTCGTGGGTACACCGGAGGTCTTCGTCGGGGTCGGCCTCGTAGACGAACGGCCCGATCCAGTGGCCCTCCTCGTGGCCGTCGGGGATCTCGTCGGCGTCGAGGTCGGTGCGGTCGACGAGGACGTTCACGCCCTCATCGCGGGCGAGCTGGTTGTACTCGGCGACCTTCTCGTGGTGCTCCGCCTCGATGAGCGGCCCCATGAACGTGTCCTCCTGGAGCGGGTCGCCGACGGCGACGCTCTCGGCGACCTCGACGAACCGCTCTTTGAACTCATCGTACACGTCGGTATGGACGATCAGGCGCTCGGAGGAGACGCAGCGCTGGCCGGTGGTCTTGAACGAGGACATCACCGCGGAGTGGACCGCGACGTCGAGATCCGCCTCCTCCGTGACCACGATCGCGTTCTTGCCGCCCATCTCGCAGGCGGCGCGCTTGCCGGCGACGCCGCCGAGCTTGTCCTGGATCAGGTGGCCGACCTCGGCGGAGCCGGTGAAGATGACCGTCTCGACGTCGTCGTTCTCGACGATCGCGTTGCCGGCGTCGCCGAACCCCTGTACCATGTTGAACACGCCGTCGGGGATCCCGGCGTCGTCGAACATCTCCGCGATGATCTGCGCGCACCACGGGGTCTGCTCGGCCGGCTTGAAGACGACGGTATTCCCCTCCACCAGCGCGATGGCCATGTGCCAGTAGGGGATGGCGACGGGGAAGTTCCACGGGGTGATACAGCCGGTGACGCCGCGGGGTTTCCGCCGCATGTACGCGTCCTTCGACGGGATCTCCGAGGGGACGATGTCGCCCGACGGGTGGCGGGCGTCGCCCGCGGCCCACTCGACCATGTGCGCGGCCTCGACCACGTCGGCTTTCCCCTCGCTGATCTCCTTCCCGCACTCCTTGGTGACGACCTCGCCCAGTTCGTCGGTTCGCTCGCGCAGCTCGTGGTACACGTCCCAGAGGTACTCTGCGCGCTGGATCCGGGACAGCTCGCGCCACTCGTCGAACGCCTCGTCCGCCGCGTCGACCGCGCGGTCGACGTCCTCGGGGGCGCCGCGCCGGAACTCGCCGAGGGACTCCCCGGTCGCCGGGTTCTCGCTCTCGAACGTCTCCGAGCCCTCGCCCGAGACCCACTCTCCGTCGATGTAGTGTTGATACGGTTGCGCCATGGGCGGTCGTTTCCGCCGCCACGTTCAAATATCCCACCCGACCATGGTCGGCAGAGCCTTTGTGATGCGGTACCATTGAAACGGTACTAATGGCAACGACCGACGCGAACGGGGCGGAGGAGTGGGCCGGGACTCGACTGACGCTCGACCTGTGGCATCCGAACTGCTGGGCGATCGACGCGACGAGCAGCACCGACGGCGGCGTCCTCGCGCACGCCATCTACAACTCGCCGCGGACCGACGCCGACGCGCCGAACTCGGTGAACGGCCTGTTCACCGCGTTCGCCGACACGAACGAGGAGGTCGAGGAACTGCTCGACGCGATCCGCGACTCCGACCGCGCGGGCAACCTCCTCGAACTGAAGGAGCGATTCGGACGCGCGCGGGACGCGCCGGGCAACGTCGTCCGCGAGTTCTTCCTGGAGTACGACCCGGCCGACATGGTGTGTCCGACGCTGCTCGAACACGGCTTCGTTCACAGCGCGCCGGTCCGGATCGAGGACGGCCGCGAGGAGTGGCAGGTGTGTTTCGTCGGCGAGCGCACCGACATCCGGGAGTCGCTCGACGGCGTTCAGGCGGACTCCGGCGCCGAAGTGACCGTGGAGTCGATGTCGTCGTCGGGGTACGCGGGGCGCACGCCCCGCGAGCAGCGGCTCGACACGCTGACGACGACCCAGCGCGAGGTGTACGAACACGCCCGCGAGGCCGGGTACTACGAGTGGCCCCGCGAGGCGTCGACCCGCGAGCTCGCCGAGGAGCTGAGCGTCTCGAAGACGACGCTGCTGGAACACCTCCGGAAGGCGGAGTCGAAGCTGTTGGACCCGTAGCTCGGGCAGACGCTCGCCCGATTCCCGAAGCCCGCTCGGTTCCCGAGGGCCGCTCAGTTTTTGAGGGCCGCTCAGTTCCCGACGATCGCCCGCAGCGCGAACAGCGCGTTCGACTTGCGTTCCCGGATCCGCCGGTAGAAGTAGGAGAACCACTTGGAGCCGTACGGGATGTACTGGTACACCTCCGCGTCGGTGTCGGGGTCGGCCGCGAGCTCGAACTGCGCCGACTCCCGGACGCCGGTCAGCATCTGCACCTCGTAGGGGGTCCCGTGGTCGGCGTACAGCTCCGTCGCGTACTCGATTATCGCCGGGTCGTGGCTCCCGACGGCGACGCCGCCGTCGAACGCCCCGAACATGTACGCGAGGCAGTCGCGGTACGACTCGTCGACGCGGGCCTTCTTTTTATATGACAGCTCGGCGGGTTCGTCGTACGCGCCCTTGACCAGCCGGACCTTCCCGGGGAGGTCGGCGAGCCGTTCGAGGTCGTCCCGAGTCCGCTTCAGGTTCGCCTGCACGCAGACGCCGACGTTGCCGTCCGTCTCGACCGCGTGTCGCTCGAAGGCGTCGAGCGTCACGTCCGTGGTCTCGTGGTCCTCCATATCGATCCAGACGAACGTGCCGCTCTCGTCGCCGTCGGAGCCGTCGTCGCCGTCGGTCGCCGTCGGGGCGTTGGCCGCCTCGACGATGCGCGCGAGGTTCTCCTCGAAGACGCGGTCGCCGACGTCGAGCCCGATCTGGCTCGATTTCACCGAGACGCAGGCGTCGACGTCGCGTTCCGCGATCGCCTCGACGAGGTCGACGTACGCGTCGGCGTCGGCGTCGGCGGGGGGTCGCTCCTCGTAGTGTTCCCCGAGCAGGTTCAGGATGCCGGCCACGCCGCGGTCGTTGAGCCCCTCGACGTGGGCGAGCGCCGCCTCGGGAGTCTCCCCGGCGACAAAGTTACTCGCGATGGGCGGAATCATGTGCAGACAGCGGATCTCCACCCGTATATATGGGCACCCGACCAATTGTTGTGAGGTCCTTGAAAACGAATAAAACGCCGTGACGGACCGCGCGGCGGCCGAGGGGAACATCTGCGGCCGGCCCGACCATGGACGGGCCGGGGTTAAGATACCCGGATGGCAACTGAAATATCAGGTCACATATGTCACGAGATACCACGGACGTGGCGGACCGGCGTACGCTGCTGAAACTGACCGGCGGTGCGGGGCTCCTCGCCCTGTCGGGCTGTCTGAGCACGACCGACGACGGCGGGGACGGGAGCGACGGCTCCGACGGAGGCGACGGCGATGACGGGAGCGACGGCGACGACGGCTCCGACGGCTCCGACGGCTCCGACGGCGACGACGGCGGGGAGTCGATGGATCCGTACGAGATCGGGATGGTCGACTCGCTGACGGGGTCGCTGTCGGCGTTCGGCGAGCGGAACCAGCGCGGCGCCGAGATGGCCTTGAGCCGCGTCAACGACGTCGGCATCGACGGGCGAGAGCTCTCGCTGGCCGTCGAGGACTCCGAGAGCGAGAACCAGGGCGGGATCGCCGCCGCACAGAAGCTCGTCAACCAGGACGGCGTCCCGTTCCTCATCGGCGCGGTCGGCTCGGGCGTCTCGCTCGCCATCTACGAGAGCGTCGTCGAGGGGGCCGACGTCGTCCAATTGAGCCAGAACTCCACCGGCCTCAGCCTCACCGACTTCCCGGGACTGCTCCGGATGTCGCCGTCCGGTCGCAGCCAGTCGCTGGCGCTGTCGAACATCATCGCCGACGACGGGTACGACGAGGTCGCGGTCACCTACGTCAACAACGATTACGGGCAGAGCCTCACCGACGCGTTCGTGAACGCGTACGACGGCGACGTCGTCTACAACAACCCCCACGACCAGGAACAGCAGTCGTACTCCAGCGTCATCTCGGAGATGAACGGCTCCGGCGCGGACGCGTGGCTGTTCATCACGTATCAGGCCGAGTTCGCGACGATGGTCAACGAGGTGTTCTCCTCCGGGTACGAGGCGCAGTTCTACGGCGCCGACTCCGTCTCCGGCGACAGCGTCCTCGAGAACACGCCCGAGGGGAGCATGAACGGCATGAAGATCGTCGTTCCCTCCGCGCCGATCGAGGAGGAGAACTACCAGGAGTTCGCGTCCGCCTTCGAGTCGGAATACGGCCAACAGCCGACGTCGTGGGCGTCGTACGCCTTCGACTGCGTCATCAACGCCGCGCTCGCGATCCAGGCGGCCGACGAGTTCACCGGCGCGGCGCTCCAGGAGACCGTCCGGCGCGTCTCCGGCCCCGAGGGCGAGACGGTGACGTCGTTCGCGGCCGCGAGCGAGATCCTCGCGAACGGCGGCGGGCCGGACGACGTCGACTATCAGGGGGTCAGCGGCCCCATCGACTTCAACGAGGACGGGGACCCGGTCGGTTTCCTGCAGGTCCTCGAGGTCCAAGACCACGCGTACGAAGGCATCGACTTCGTCGAAGGCTAATCCCGACCCATGACCGTCCTCGGATACCTGGCCAACGGGCTGGTGTTCAGCAGCATCATCGTCCTCGGGAGCATCGGGCTGTCGCTCGTGTACAGCATCGCCGACTTCGCGAACTTCGCGCACGGCGACACGATGACCATCGGCGCGTACGCGGCGCTCGTGACGTTCGGCGCCGTCGGCGGGCTCGGCGGCGCGGTGCTCGGGCTCCCGTTCGGCTTCTTCTTCGCGCTCGTCGTCGGGATCGCCGCGGCCGCGGTCGTGGCGGTCGCCACCGAGAAGCTGATCTACGAGCCGCTCGACATCGACTCGATCGGCCTGCTGATCACGTCGATCGGGATCGCGTTCATCTACCGCGCGCTGATCCAGATCCGGTTCGGGTCTGACTTCACGCGGTTCGACATCCGGGCGCAGCGACCGATCGAGTCGCTGGTGCCGTACGGCGTCCGGGTGACGCTCCACGACGTCGCGATCGTCGGCTCGGCGGTGGTGCTCGTCGTCGGGCTCCACGTGCTGCTCCAGTACACCGACCTCGGCCGGAAGATGCGCGCGATGGCCGATAATCCCGACCTCGCGCGGGTCAGCGGGATCCGAACGAAGCGAGTCAAGCTCTGGACGTGGGTCATCGGCGCCGGCCTCGCCGGCGCGGGCGGCGTGTTCCTCGGGCTGTTCAACCAACTCGCGCCGCGGATGGGGTTCAACCTCCTCCTAGTCATCTTCGCCGCGGTGATCCTCGGCGGGATCGGCTCCGTCTACGGCGCGATGGCGGGCGGCTTCCTCATCGGCATGATAAACCAGCTAACGCCGTTCTTCTCCACCGTCGTCGAAGCGCTCCCGATCTGGCCGGGGTGGCTCGCGGCGGCGCTGGAGAGCCTGATAAGCATCGAGTACGCGAACGCCATCGCGTTCGTGATCATGGTCGCGGTGCTGCTCG
Source organism: Halorubrum sp. Ea1 (assembly GCF_002252965.1). Taxonomy (NCBI): domain Archaea; kingdom Methanobacteriati; phylum Methanobacteriota; class Halobacteria; order Halobacteriales; family Haloferacaceae; genus Halorubrum; species Halorubrum sp. Ea1. The sequence goes on along the minus strand of NZ_NHPG01000022.1, from coordinate 186,473 downwards.
TCCGGCCGAACGGTATCGCCGGGGAGGCGGCCACATGAGCGCCCTCACCGATCCGAAGGGGGCGATCGCGGAGCTGACCCGCCCGGAGGGGTGGGTGCTCGGCGTCAGCGTCGCGTTCCTGCTGTTCCTGCTCGCCGCGCTGCTCACGGGCGCGCTCGGGCCGACCTACTTCCTGTTCCTCGTCGGACTGGCGGGAATGTACGCGCTGCTGTCGTTCGGGCTGAACGCCCAGTGGGGGTTCACCGGCCTGATCAACTTCAGCGTCGCCGCGTTCTTCGGGATCGGCGCGTACGGCTCCGCGCTGATGACCGCGAGCGGCTCGCCGATCGCGGGCGGGTTCAACCCGCTCGTCGGACTCGCGGTCGCGCTCGTCGTCGCGCTCGCGCTCGCACTGCTGATCGGGATCCCGACGCTCCGGCTCCGGGCCGACTACCTCGCCATCGCGTCGCTCGGGCTCGCGGAGGTCATGCGGCTGATCGTGCTCAACGAGCGGTGGCTGACGAACGGCAGTGCGGGAGTCCGCGGGATCCCGGGGTTCTTCAAGGGCTGGCCCGTGCTGTCGACGTTCCCGGAGGCGATGCCTGGGCTCCGCCTCGAGATCGTTCCGGGATCGCCCATCTTCCTCGAGGCCTCGTTCTGGCAGGCCCTGCTGAACGTCCTGTTGGTGCTCGCGTTCGCGGGGGCGGTGTACGTAATCCTCCGGCGCGCGCACCGGTCCCCGTGGGGTCGCGTGCTCCGCACGATCCGATCCGACGAGGACCTCGCGCGGGCGCTCGGGAAGAACACGTACTCGTTCAAGATGCAGTCGTTCGTCCTCGGCAGCCTGATCATGGCGCTGGCCGGCGTGTTCTACACGCACCTGAACCTGTACGTCGGGCCGGGCGACCTGGACCCGATCACGACGTTCTACGCGTGGGTCGCCGTGATCTTAGGCGGCAGCGGCTCCAACCGCGGGGCGCTGTTCGGCGGGGTCGTGATCGTCACCATCCGCGAGGGGACGCGCTTCCTGAACGACGTGGCGCTCCCGATCGACCCCGCGCCGCTGCGGCTGCTGCTGATCGGGGTCGTGATCGTCGCCGTCATGCGCTACCGGCCGCAGGGAATCCTGCCGCCGCAGCGCGAGCTGATCTGGCCGAGCGCGGTCGACGGAGGCGGGGCGCCCGAGACGCCGGACAGCGGCGTCCGGGAGCGCAAGGGAGGTGGGGGCGATGAGTGAGGGCGCCCTCCCCAAGGACGACGCCGTCCTCCGGGTCGACGACCTTCAGAAGTCGTTCGGCGGGCTCGCGGCGACCGACCACGCGACGTTCGCCGTCGAGCGCGGCACGATCACCGGGCTCATCGGCCCGAACGGCGCCGGAAAGTCGACGCTGTTCAACCTCATCTCCGGCTTCTACGAGCCGGACGGCGGGACCGTGGAAGTGAACGGGACCGACGTGACCGGCATGGAGCCGTACCAGGTCGCCGAACACGGGCTCATCCGGACGTTCCAGACCCCGCGCAAGCTGGAGGGGATGACGGTCCGCGAGGCGATGCTGGTCGGCCCGCGGAACCAGCCCGGCGAGTCGTTTCTCAGGCTGTTCGCCTCGCCCGGCTCGGTCGGCGAGAGCGAGTCGGCGAACCTCGCCGACGCGGAGCGGATCCTCGAGGAGTTCGAGATCGACCACCTCGCGGCGCAGCCCGCGACCGACATCTCCGGCGGCCAGATGAAGCTCGTCGAGCTCGCACGCGCGATGCTCGCCGAGCCGGAGGTCCTCCTGCTCGACGAGCCTGTGGCGGGGGTGAACCCGACGCTCGCGAAGAAGCTGAAGTCGCAGATCCGTAGGCTCAACGAGCAGGGGACGACGTTCCTGCTCATCGAACACGACATGGAGTTCGTGATGGACCTGGCGGACCCGATCGTCGTCCTCGATCAGGGGCACGTCCTCACCGAGGGGACGCCGGACGGGGTCCGCGGCGACGACCGCGTCATCGACGCGTACCTCGGAGGCGGCGCATGAGCGACGACACCATCGGCCCCGCGGAGGGGGCTCACGGCGGAACCGGGCCCGCGGAAGCGGCCGGCGACGGAACCGATCCCGTGCTCTCGCTGTCGAACGTCGACAGCGGGTACGGCGAAGTGCAGGTGCTCGACGACTGCTCGATCCGGCTCGATCCGGGCGAGATCGTCTGTCTCGTCGGTCCGAACGGGGCCGGGAAGTCGACCGTCCTCAAGACGGCCTTCGGCATGCTGACCCCGTGGGTCGGAAGCGTCGAGTACCACGGCCGCGACATCGGCGGGATGGCGCCCGAGGAGATCGTCCGCGAGGGGATCGGCTACGTCCCGCAGACCGACAACGTGTTCGGCTCGCTGACGATCGACGAGAACCTCCGCATGGGCGGCGTCGCCCGCGACGGCGGGCTCGACGAGGTGATCGCGACGCTTTACGACCGCTTCCCGATCATCGACGAGAAGCGGAACGCGAAGGCGCGGACCCTCTCGGGCGGCCAGCGGCAGGTGCTCGCGTTCGCCCGGGCCTTGGTGATGGAGCCCGACGTGCTCCTCATCGACGAGCCGTCCGCGGGGCTCGCGCCGAACACCGCAGACGACGTGTTCGAGGACGTCCAGGAGGTCAACGACATGGACACGGCGATCCTCATGGTCGAGCAGAACGTGACGAAGGGGCTCGGCATCTCGGACCGCGGCTACGTCCTCGACCAGGGGACCGTCCGGTTCGAGGGCACCCCGGAGGAGCTGTTGAGCGACGACGAGGTCTCGCAGCTGTACCTGGGCGGGTAAACTCCGTCCGGCCTCGTCCCTACGTCGTCCGCTTCTCCAGCTCCCCTTTCAGCTCCGCGGCGTCGAAGTCGTGGTCCGGACGGATCGCGACGAAGTCGAGGAACTGACGGGCGGCGAGCAGCTCGTCGGTCGAGTAGCTCTCGAGCGCGGCGTCTATCGCGTCCGGCGCGCCGATCAGGGGTTCCAGCGCGGCGAGCGCGCTCGCGAGGTCGTACGACCGCGCCGACTCGCGACCCTCCTCGCTCACGCTCGTCGCGTCGATGACGTACAGGTCGCAGTCCCGCACGAGGACGTTCTCCGCCCGGAGGTCGCCGTGGGCGAGCCCGGCGTCGTGGATCGTCCGGAGCGTCGCGAACAGCTCGGGCGCCAGCCCGGCGACGGCCTCGCGATCGAGCTCGTCGAGCGTCCGGAACTCGGGGAGGTACTCCAGGACGAGGACGCCGAGGTCGCCGACCTCCAGCGCCTCGATCGGCTCCGGGGCGTTGACTCCGAGCTCCCTGACCTCTCGGGTCGCCTCCAGCTCGTGGCGAGCCATCTCGTAGGGGGTCTCGTAGCGCTCGAAGAACCCCTCGGTGCCGGCGGAGACGGCGCCGAGGTTCCGCCCGGTGGTGAACAGCGTGTGGACGAGCGTGTTCTGCTTCGTGATCACCTTCACGAACAGGTCGTCGTCGAGGACCATCGGCGTCGATAGCCAGTTGTCGGCGTCGAGGAACCGGACCCGCATCTCCTCGCGGTCGTACCGGTCCGCCAGCTCTCGGGCGACCCGCTCGATGTCGGGCCAGTCCACGCGACCGCGTACGAGCCGGCGGAGCTCCATGTCAGGACCGAACGCGACGGCGACGCTTAAATCACGTCCTCGGGCGGGATCGCCGCGCGAGCGTCTCGGAGCCGCGGCGGTTCAGGGAGGGGTCCCCGACGCTGACCGCGTCGGGACCGAGGCGGGCCGCTCGGTCGTGGAACAAGTCGTACGGCCGGCACGGGCGCTCGGGAGTCGGCCCGCCGAAGGAGACCGATGGCGGAGAACGGGGACGGTCGAAGCGCCCGCGATCGATCACGGTCGTTCGCATCGTTTATGCCGACGGGTCGCAATTCTTGCCTATGGACTTCGAGCTGCCCGCGGAACACCGGATGATACGCGACACGGTGCGGGAGTTCTGCGAGGAGGAGATCCGGCCGATCGCCCAGGAGATCGAAGACGAGCACCGGTTCCCCGACGAGGTGTTCGCCGACCTGAACGACCTCGACATGATGGGCGTGCCCGTGAGCGAGGAGTACGGCGGGCTCGGCGGCGACCAGCTCATGTACGCCCTCGTCACCGAGGAGATCGGCCGCGTCTCCGGCGGGATCGGCCTCTCGTACGCCGCGCACACCTCTCTCGGCGCGAAGCCGATCGAACTGTTCGGGACGCCGGAACAGAAGGAGGAGTGGCTCCGCCCGCTCGCCGAGGGCGGCGAGATCGGCGCCTGGGCGCTCACGGAGCCCGGGAGCGGCTCCGACGCCTCCGACATGGACACGACCGCCGAGTTCGACGCGGACGCGGGGGAGTACGTGTTGAACGGGACGAAGCAGTTCATCACGAACGCCAACGTGGCCAACAGCGTGCTGGTGAAGGCCGTCACCGACCCGGGCGCCGGCTACGACGGCATCTCGACGTTCATCGTCGACCCGGAGAACGACGACGGCTTCGAGATCACGACGGTCTGGGACAAGATGGGACTTAATTCCTCGCCGACCTGCGAGATACAACTGGACGACGTGCGGATCCCCGAGGACCGCCTGCTCGGGGAGGAGGGAGACGGCTGGACGCAGACGATGAAGACGCTCGACGGCGGCCGGATCTCCATCGCGGCGCTGTCGGTCGGGCTCGCGCAGGGCGCCTACGAGGCCGCGAAGGAGTACGCCGGCGAGCGCGAGCAGTTCGGGAAACCGATCGCGAAGTTCGACGCCATCCGGGACAAGGTCGTCCACATGCACCGCCAGACGGAACGCGCCCGGCTGCTCACGCACAAGGCCGCCGCGAGGTACGACGCCGGCGAGTCCGTCACCCGGGAGTCGGCGCTGGCGAAGCTCGACGCCAGCGAGGCCGCCCGCGAGGTCGCCGAGGAGGCGGTCCAGACGCTCGGCGGGTACGGTTACACCACCGACTTCGCGCCCCAGCGCTTCTACCGCGACGCGAAGCTGATGGAGATCGGCGAGGGGACCAGCGAGATACAGCACGTCGTGCTCGGGCGCGAACTCGGCCTGTAGGTCGCGGTCTCGTGGTCCGCGGGCGTCGGGCGCGACCGGTTCGCGCGTTCACTTCGGCCCGTTCACTTCCGCGCGACGATCCGAAGCACGTCCTCGTCCGCCAGCTCGTGGCTCTTCCCGACCTGTTGGTCGTCGTGTTTCGCGCTCTCGCCGGAGACGCGAGCGAACTTGAACCGCTCCTCGAACTCCCCGCCGATCTTCTGGCAGGCGTCGCCGACCGTGTCGCCCTCGAACAGGATCAGGGGCTCCTCGTAGTCGACGCCGCGACCGGGCTTGTCCATGTAGATCCGGATGAGCCCGAGCTCCTTCCAGAGCCGGTCTTTGAGCCCGTCGAGCCCGAGCTCCTTCTCGGCGGAAATAAAGAGCACGTCGTCGGGGTCGAGGTCGCGCTCGCGGAGCTCCGATTTGACGGTCGGGAGGTAGCTCTTGTCGATGAGGTCGGCCTTGTTCACCGTCACCATCGACGGGAGGTACTCTCGGTTGTCCATCACCGCGTCGATGAGCTCGTCGATGGTCAGGTCGTGGGGGATCGTCACCTTGGCGTTGACGTAGCCGTACTCGCGGAGCACCTGCTTGACGGTCCCCTCGTCGAGGCTCACGTCGTCGCTCATCGTCACTCCGATCCCGTCCTTGTGGGTCTTCCGGATGTTGATGTTCGGCGGCTCCGTGTCGAGGCGGATGTTGGTGGCGTACAGCTCCTCGCGGAGGCGGTCGTACTGCTCGATCTCGAACACCGAGAGCATGAACACCACGAGGTCGGCGGTCCGGACGACCGAGAGGACCTCCTTCCCGCCCCCGCGGCCGCCCGCCGCGCCCTCGATCAGCCCCGGGACGTCGAGGATCTGGATGTTCGCGCCGCGGTACTGTAGCATGCCGGGGTTGACGTCGAGCGTCGTGAACTCGTAGGATCCGACCTCGCTGTCGGCGTTGGTGAGGGCGTTGATGAGGGTGGACTTCCCCACGCTCGGGAACCCGACGAGCGCGACCGTGGCGTCGCCGTGCTTCTCGACCGCGTACCCGTGGCCACCGCCGGCGGAGGACTGGTTCTCCAGCTTCTCCTTCTTCTCCGCGAGCTTCGCCTTCAGGCGCCCGATGTGGGCCTCCGTGGCCTTGTTGTAGGGCGTGTTGGCGATCTCCTCGCGGAGGTCCTCAATCTCCTCTTCCAGTCCCATTGGCGTACAGTCGGCCGTTCGGCTCGTTAAAGGTGTTCCTTCGGCCCGCCTGGGGATCCGACCGCGAACCCGACGCCACCCCGGACCGTGCGAACCCGCCACGATCGTGTCGACGCTTCGACACGGTTATATCCGCGACGTGCGACGAGTCTCGCACGTCGAATGCCCGACCCGTCGAGCCTCCGTGACAGCACCCAGATCGTCCTCCCGTGTCACGCCCTCGAGGGCCTCGGAGAGCGGCTCCGGGAGCGGTTCACCGTGACCGTCGTCGAGGCCGACGGCTACTACCGGATCATCGGTAGCCCCGTCGAAATCAAGGCCGCGAGCGACTTCCTCGCCCGGAACGGCGTCGCGGTCGCGTAGCGCGTCTCCCCGCTGCGGGGCGTGCCCGTGGTCGACGCGAGACGATCGGACGGCCGTGGTCGAAACGAGACGATCGAACGGAAAACGAGGAGCGGAACCGTACTCAGCCGACGACGCCGACGAGGAGCTGGACCGCGATGAGGACGAGGAAGACGAGTCCGGCGGCGAACGAGCCCGCCGCGACGCCGTGTGCGTTGCCGAGCCCGCGCCCCCGGGCACTGAAATAGGCGCCCAGGAAGACGAACCCGGTCACCAGCAGTCCGACCGCGGCGTACGTGACGCCGAGGAGGCTCCCCGAGAGCCCCTCCGGGAGTCCGAAGTCGCCGACCGCCAGCAGGGCGAGTCCGCCCACGCCGACCGCGATGGCGACGAACGCGACGGCCCAGACGACCGGTTTCTGCGAGACGTCCCGGAGCGCCCCGACGACCGCGGCGTATCTGTCGGGCGACGCGTCGGTTCCGGGCGCCGTTCGCTGCGCGCCGACCTTCGCGACGGCGAGGAATGTGGCCGCGACGAGCAGCCCCATTAGTGCCGTGCTCAAGAGCGTGAGTGAGACCATGGTGGGTTTCGTTATTAGGCGGTCCGTTCGCGTGTACAAATAGCCTTCGTATACACGCCCGGGACGACGTGCCGGAACCGCTCGGTCAGGCGCGGATCGACCCGCCGTCACCCTGCGATGTCGACGTCGTCAGGGCGGCTCGGTCGGGCGCGCGAGCTGGCTCTTCCGGTCACGCTACACAAGAGCTAAGTGTGCCATCGCCAAGGGAGAAACAAGAGCAGACAGACGAACATGATAGATCCAATTATCCTGCAACAGGGGAGCGACTGGCGCGCGCAGGCGGAGGTCTTCGACGAGATCTTCTTCGTCTTCCTCGCGCTCGGTACGCTCGTCGGTACGATCGTCGTCGCGTACACGCTGTGGAACGTGTACAAGTACCGCGACGACGGGGGCGAACCGAAAGAGGGCTTCGACGCGCCGACGGTCGGCGAGCTCCCGACGGGACAGGGCGGTCCGAAGGCGAAGAAGCTCTTCCTCTCGTTCGGACTGAGCGCGATCGTCGTCATCAGTCTCGTCGTGTACGCGTACGGGATCCTCCTCTACGTCGAGGAGGGCCCCGACACCGGCGAGGAGGGCGACATCGAGATCCTCGTCGAGGGGTACCAGTTCGGCTGGGAGTACGAGTATCCGAACGGCCACACCACGACCGGCGAGATGATCGTGCCGGCCGACCAGCGGATCGACATCGAGGTGACCTCGCGGGACGTGTGGCACAACTTCGGCTCGTCGGAATTACGGATAAAGTCCGACGCTATCCCCGGAGAGACCAACTCCAACTGGTTCTCCGTGAGCTCCGAAGAGGTTGAGGCGCAGGGCGGCGAAGCGACGTTCAGAGTCGAATGCTTCGAGCTGTGCGGCTCCGGACACTCGGCGATGAAGGGCCAGATCACGGTCCTCCCGCAGGACGAGTGGGAGGAGTGGTACGAGGGCACCGAGGGTGACGACTCCGGGAGCGGCAACGAATCCGCCACCGGCAACGAATCCGCCACCGGCAACGAATCCGCCACCGGCAACGAATCCGCCAGCATCGACGACGCCGTCAGCGTGAGCGGCGCCGTCGCCGGAGGTGTTCCCGTATGAGCGAGCTCCCGCCGACGACTTCGGTCAAGCGCTGGCTCGTGACGACGAACCACAAGGACATCGGCATCCTCTACACGATCACCGCGCTGTTCTTCCTGCTGTTCGGGGGCGTGCTGGCGCTTCTGATCCGCGTTCAGCTCTGGGACCCGGCGAACCAGGTCCTCTCCGGACTCGCGTACAACGAGGCGGTAACGGCCCACGGGCTGATAATGGTGTTCTGGTTCCTCTCGCCGTTCGCCTTCGGCTTCGCGAACTACTTCGTCCCGCTACAGATCGGCGCCGACGACTTGGCGTTCCCGCGGCTGAACGCGCTCTCGTACTGGATGTACGTCTTCTCCGGCGTACTGCTGGGGATCAGCTTCTTCCAAGGCGGCACGCTGAGCGCCGGTTGGACGATGTACGCCCCGCTCAATATCCCGATGTACACGCCGAGCATCGGGTCGACGGGGGCGGTCCTCGCGCTCGCGGTGTTCATCATCGGAGTCACGGCCTCGTCAGTGAACTTCCTCGTGTCGATCCACCACTCGCGTGCCGAGGGGATGGGAATCATGGATATGCCGATGTTCACGTGGAGCATCCTCGCGACCGTCTGGATGATGCTGTTCGCGTTCGCCGCGATGCTCGCCGCAGGGCTTATTCTCGCCTCCGACCGCGTGCTCGGCTCTGTGTACTTCTCGGCGACCGAGGGCGGCTCCCTCCTGTGGGGGCACCTGTTCTGGTTCTTCGGTCACCCGGAGGTGTACATCGTCTTCTTCCCGGCGCTCGGCGTCATGCTGGAGCTGTTCCAGACGTTCTCCGGTCGCCGGCTCGTCGGGCGGAAGTGGGTCATCATCTCCATCTGTCTCATCTCCGTCCAGTCGTTCCTCGTGTGGATGCACCACATGTTCCTCACGACGATCAACCTGGAGATCAAGACGCTGATGATGGCGACCACCATCGGCATCTCGCTCCCCTTCGACCTCGTCGTGTTCTCGCTGATCTACACGCTGATCAAGGGGCGGATCCAGTTCACGACGCCGTTCCTCTTCGCGTTCGGCGCGCTCCTACTCTTCATCCTCGGTGGCATAACGGGGGTGTTCCTCGGCGCCATCGTGCTCGACTACGAGTTCCGCGGCACCTACTGGGTGGTCGCGCACTTCCACTACGTGATGTTCGGTGGGGCGACGGCGCTGTTCGGCGGGGCCTACTACTGGTTCCCGAAGATCACCGGGAAGATGTACGACGAGCTGCTCGGGAAGCTCCACTTCGTGATCTTCTTCGTCAGTTTCAATATGGTGTACTTCTCGATGTTCCTCGGTTGGGAGACCCCGCGCCGCGTCTTCGAGTACAACCCCGAGTTCCAGACGTTCCACCAGATCGGGACGATCGGGGCGTTCATCCTCGGGTTCTCCTTCTTCATCATGTTCTATAACTTCGCGAAGTCCTACGTCGCGGGCGAGCCCGCCGGCGACAACCCGTGGGACTACTCGCGGACCGCCGAGTGGGCGGTCTCCTCGCCGCCGCCGCTTGAGAACTGGCCGAACCGGCCGTCGTACGCGTCCGGTAAGCTCGAGTTCGTGAAGGACTTCGTCCCCGACGGCGGGCCCGCGGTGAAGACCGACGGCGACGGCAACGCCGCGACCGACGGCGGCGACACGCACTCCGACCACATCAAGGAGTACCCGTACTGGGACAAACACCCGAGCCACGCGAGCATCTGGCCGTTCGCCCTCTCGCTGATGACCGCATTCTTCATGTTCGGGCTCTCCGGGTTCGCCGACGCGGTCACGTTCGTCGTCGGCGAGTCGCTCGCGTCGACGAGCGTCGAGATATCGAACGTCGTGTACCCGGTGTTCATCGTCGTCGGCCTCGTCGGGATGATCGCCAGCGGCGTGAAGTGGGGGTTAGAGGACTTCTACGCGCCGCCGAGCGAGTTCGCCGAGCGGTGGCCCTTCAACGGCGTCGAGAAGGTGAAGCTGGGGATGTGGTTCTTCCTGGCATCCGACGTGATCGTCTTCGGCGCGTTCCTCTCGGCGGCCATCTTCGTCCGGTACAACGCCGGGTGGATGACGTGGGAGCCGCTGACGGAGTCGCTCCCCGGCCTGATAAACACGTTCGTGCTGATCACCTCATCGTTCACGGTGATCCTGGCGCTCGTCGCGGCCCACCGGAAGAGCCGGAAGGGCCTGCTGGCCTCGCTCGGCGCGACGATCCTGCTCGGGTTCACCTTCCTGGCAATCAAGCTTTGGGAATGGCACCACGAGGTGTTCGACCGCGGCGTGATGATCGGCTCGAACGCCCACGGCGACCCGATCCAAGCGTCGATCTACTACGTCACCACCGGGCTCCACGGCATCCACGTCGTCGGAGGGCTCCTGATCGCCTGCTTCCTGTTCTACAGGGCCTACCAGGGACACTACATGGAGGACGAGCGGACGATCGAGTACTTCGGCCTCTACTGGCACTTCGTCGACATCGTCTGGGTGTTCATCTTCCCGCTGTTCTACCTCTTCTGAGGCGGCGTTCGCCGCCGCGTTCCGTTTCCGTCGCTCTCGCTTTTCTCGTTCGACCGCGCCCGATAGCCCGCGCCGTACGCCGCGCGGCTCTCACTCGGGGACCGGCTCGGCACACCACTGACAGAAGTCGAACGACGGGTCGGTCTCGCGGCCGCAGTGCGGACACGACATCGCGTCGGGCTCTCCGTCGCGGTCGGCCGTCGGCTGACCGGAGCTGTCGGGCGGTGCCGCGGCTTCCGTTCGCCCGGAGGAGGCTTCCGGCCGGGCCCGCTCCGCGGCCGCCGCGCGTCGCTCGCGTTCGTGATCGCGGTTGTTCCGAAGCGCGAGGACGTACGCGTCGATCACGCTGGCGGCGACGACGAGCAGTGCCGGCGCGACGTCGGCGACCGGCGGCGCGTCGCCGGCGATGAGTCCCTCCACCGCCGCGTCGGGCACGATAACGACGAGCGTCGCGGTCACCGCGACGTACCACCCGAGCGCGCGCCCCCACCGGCGGAGGTACGCGTGTCCGAGGCCGGAGACGACGAGCGCGAGCACGGCCGCGAGCCACGGTCGGCGTCGACTGCGGTCTGTCATGGGGCGACGTTCGCGCGCCGGGACCGTGTAACTGCCCCTCGCTCGGAGCGTTTATGTGGCCGAGACGCCGAGTCGTGATATGTTCGGACTCCCGGCCGGAGAGTTCCTGATCGGGATCGGGTTCGCGCTGTTCGGGGTCGGCACGTGGTTCCTCGGGCTCGGGATCGCGTACCTGCTCTACCGGCGCTGGCGCGGCGACGGGCCGCGCGCGAACCGCGACGACTGAACTCCGGTCGTCGCCTCCGCACGCCGGGTTCCGGTTCGGTCACGCTTTTGAACTCGCTGGACCGAGAGAGGATATGACCGACACGGCGCTCGTCATCGGCGGCACGCGGTTCATCGGGCGACACACCGTCTCCGATCTGCTCGCGAACGGCTACGAGGTGGCGATGCTGAACCGCGGGAACCACGAGAACCCGTTCTCGGACGACGACCGCGTCACGCACGTCGAGGGCGATCGGACGAACGAGCGCGACCTCCGGACGGCGAAGCTCTCCGCGGAGCCCGAAATCGTGATCGACTGCGTCGCCTACCACCCCGGCGACGTGGAGACCGCGGTCGACGTGTTCGCCGACGTCGACGGCTACGTGTACGTCTCGTCGGGCTCGAGCTACGCCGCCGAGGAGATCCCGAAGCGAGAGGGGGAGACGCCGCTGCACCCGTGCTCCCCCGAACAGGCGGCCGACGAGAGCATGGAGACGTACGGCAACCGGAAGGCCGAAGGCGATCGGACCGTGTTCGACGCCGCCGAGGCGGGAGTCAACGCGACCGCGGTCCGCCCTTGTATCGTCTACGGCCCGTACGACTACACGGAGCGGCTCGACTACTGGATCGACCGCGTCCTCTCGCACGACCGCGTGGTCGTCCCGGGCGACGGCCAGAACCTCTGGCACCGCGCGTACGTCGAAGACGTCGCGAGCGCGCTCCGGATCGCCGCCGAGCGCGGCGAGCCGGGCTCGGCCTACAACGTCGGCGACCGGCGAGCGCTCACCCTCGAAGAGACGCTGGAGGCGATCGCCGAGGCCGCCGGGACCGACTGCGAGGTCGTACCCGCGAGCGGGGACGCGCTCGCGGCCGGCGGGCTCGAACCGGACGACTTCACGCTCTACAGGGAGTACCCGCACCTGCTCGACACGTGCGCGCTCGCCGGTCTCGGCTGGGAGTCGACGCCCGTCGACGAGGCGATGGCGCGGACCGTCGCCGAACACCGGGAGACCGACCGAGACGGAAGCGAGTGGGACCCCGGTCGCGAGGCTGAAGAGCGCGTGTTAGGCGTGAAAGAGACGCTGTAGGTCGGCCGGCTCGTCGCGTACCGATCGGTCGATCGCCGCGCGCGGCTCAGTAGGCGGCGTCCCAGCGCGACGGCTTCCGCCGGTTCCCGCAGTCGCCGCACTCCATGCGGTCCATCGTGTCGATGGCGACGTCCGTTCCCTCGCAGTTCCCGCAGAAGTAGCCGTAGCGCCGCTCCCGCTCGGGGTCGGAGTACGCGACGTAGAAGGGGCCCTCGGAGCCGCGCTCGCTCTCGTCGAAGGCGACGTAAACGGTGTCGCCGGTGCCCGTCTCCACGACGCCCTCGGAGATGCCGGTCAGGCGACTGACCTGTTTGCGGTACTCGCGCTCGTCGAACGTCTCCTCGCCGATCTCCACCCGGCGCTCCCCGACGAGCTCGTACCCCTCGGCCTCGTAGAACGCGGTGCCGGCCTCGTTGGCGACGAGCACGCGCGCCTCGATGCGGTCGACGTCCGCCTCCTGGAGCTCCGCCTCGACGCGTTCGAGGAGCGCGGAGCCGAAGCCGGAGCCGCGGTGGTCGGGGTGGACGTGGAGCCAGTCGATCTCCCCGACCCGCTCGCGGCGGCCGACGACGTAGCTCTCGGCGAACCCGACCACGTCCTCGTCAACGACGGCGACGGGACACACGGTCCCCTCGTCGCCGATGTCCGCGACGAGGTCGTCGGGGTCGTACCACTCGTCGACCGCCTCGGCGAGCAGCGCCTCGTCGACCGCGTGCCCGTAGGAGGCGAGCAGTGATTCGCGGGCGACTTCCCGGATCGCGTCGACGTCGGCTGCGGTGGCGTCGCGGAGTTCCATACTGTACCGTTCGCATACGACTACAAAAAACACGGCCGAACGTGTCAGAACTGCCGGGTCGGTACGGTCGTGACTCGGAGCGGAGAGAACGAGCGCGGCGGCTCGACGGGACGGAGCGGAGCAGAAGCGAGCGTGCCGGGGACCGAAGAGACGGCGGGGTTAAGAGATGGAGTAGGTCGCCGCGGCCATCAGCAGCATCGTGAGCGCGAGCGCGAGCGCCATCACGTAGCTGAGCGAGCGGTTCTCCCACCGGAGGTGCTGGAAGTAGGCGACGATGAGGAGCGTCTTGACGGTCGCGATCACCAGCGTCCCGCCGAGCGCCTGGGCGTACGTGAAGTTGAGGAACTCGGCCTCGAAGAGAACGAAGTTCAGCGTCGCCGCGACCAGGAGCGCGACGTAGATCGCTGTGTACAGTTTGAGCGAGTCGTCCGACATTGCTTGAATGAGCGTTCGGCCGCGTGCTTAAAGAATTAACCATCCGACCGGGCGGCGGCGCGTTCGAGGCCCGCACGACCCCGAAACGCCTTTGGCCTCGACGCGCCGACCTCACGGCGATCACTCCCCGAGGCATCACCGTGGACCCGCTCGAACCGACGGACGACCTGCTCGAATCGCTGTACGTGGTCAACAAGGTCGCGAAACAGTTCGCCGACGAGGCGACGGCCGCCTACGACCGCGGCGACGTCACCGAGAGCAACGTCCGCTCCGCCCGGAAAGACGCCCTCTACCGGACGAAGACGGCGGTCCTCTCACGTTTCGTCGCCCACGAGGACGCGCACGTCACCGGCGAGTACCACGCGATCAACGGCGACGTCTGGCTGTTCCTCGCGGTCGGCGACTGGCGCTTCCACCAGCCGCCGCGCGCCATCGGCGGCGACCTCGCCGACGAGGTCGACGTCGCGAACGCGCCCGACGAACCGATCGACGCCCCCTACGAGCGCGACTCCGCGGTCGAGCGCTCGGACCGATCCCTGGAGGCGGCGCTCTCTGGACTCGCCGACGTCGGGGTCAATGCGAACGACCACCTCGCCCGCCCGACCGTGACCAGTGAGCACGACCGCATCGTCGACGTGCGCTGGTCGTTCCTCCCGTGAGTCCGACGCCGATGCCGGCGATTCGACCTGACCGGTGCTTCCGCTACGGGTGTCGTCGCCGTCGCGCCTCGGAAAAATCGAACGCCTACTGAGGAGCGCGCAGTGCGGCGTTAGCTCTCGACGACTTCGATGCCGCCGAGCATCCCGACCCCCTCGTGGGGCGTACACTTGTACAGCTGGATGCCGGTGTTGTCGAACGACTGCTCGAAGGTCGTCCCCTCCTCGCTGACCGCGCTCCCGCTGTCGAAGTCGGACTCGGACCCCTCTACGGAGGCGACGTTGTGGGCGCCGCCCTCGCCGGTCCACTCCCAGACGACGGTCGTGCTGGAGGTGATCCGGATCGCCGCCGGGTCGAACGCCAGCCCCTCGCCGGCGCCGACGGAGACGGTGACCTGGTCCTGTCCGGTGTAGTCCGCGATGGTGCCGTCGTACATCCGGGCGTCCGCGAGGTAGTCGTCGATCTCGCTCGGGACGTCGTCGCGCGGCTCCCCGGAACCGCCCGAGTCGCCGCCGTCGGAGCCGTCCCCGCCGTCAGAGCCGTCAGAGCCGTCAGAGCCGTCCCCTCCACCGCCGGAACAGCCGGCGATCGTTCCGAGGGCGAGCGCGGCTCCGGTTCCGGCGACGTACCGCCGTCTACTCAGCTTATCAGACATCAGCTTAGATACGCCGTCGAGCCTTACAAACCTCTTGATACACACCGGATCGCCGGAACGGCCGCAGGGGTTAAGTAGCCCCTCTGCCGGTCGGCCGGGACCGCGCCGTCGGCGGATTTATTCCCCGCCGGCGCCCTGAACGGGACGTATGCGGGAAGACGAGCTGGCGACCGCCGTGGTCGACCACTACGCGGCCGCCCACGACGACCTCGAGGTCCGGCTGGAGGAGCCGTACGACGCCGAGGGGCGACGCGGCGTGGTCGACGCGTACGTCCGGCTGCGGACGCCCGAGCGCGTCGACCACGTGATCGAACTCAAGGGCGACGCCGCCGTGCGCCGAGCGACCGGCGCGAACGAGGTCCTGCGGCAGTACCGGCGCATGGAGCGGTACTTCCACGCCGACGAACGGCACGCGATCCGACCGAAGCTGGGCCGCACCGAGCCGGGCTCGCGCTATCTCCTCTGTTTCGCGCCCACGCCGACCTGCGTTCACCACGTCGCCACGCACCGGTCGCTGTACGGGTCGGTCGACGTCGCGGCCCGCGTCGACGACGTCCCGGCGGTCCGCACGGTCGCGTTCCTCACCGGACTCGACGGCGATCCCGCCGACCTCGGGATGGTGTCGGTCAACGGCGACGTCCCGTTCGGCTCCGCGGCGTTCCTCGACGCCGTGCCGCGGGACTCGCGGCTCGCGGAGAGCCTCCGGGGCGTCGACGACGACCTCGTCGAGTTCCCGTGACCCCCGCGCGGTGGTGACGGCGGAGGAACGCCGACCGCGGCGCGTGCGACCGAAAGGCGCTTTTCGCCGCGCCGCGACCCTCGACCATGATCACGGTCGCGTTGGCGGGGAAGCCGAACGCCGGGAAGTCCACGTTCTACACGGCCGCGACGATGGCCGACGTCGACGTCGCGAACTACCCGTTCACGACGATCGACGCGAACCGCGGGGTCACGCACGTCCGGACAGAGTGCCCGTGTCTCGACCGCGAGGAGCGGTGCGGCAACGAGAACTGCCGCGACGGGAAGCGGTACGTCCCCGTCGAGCTCCTCGACGTGGCCGGGCTCGTCCCCGGCGCCCACGAGGGGAAGGGGCTCGGAAATCAGTTCCTCGACGAACTGACGAACGCGGACGTCGTGTTGAACGTCGTCGACGCCTCGGGCGCGACGAACGCGGAGGGCGAACCGGTGGCGGTCGGCTCGCACGACCCCCTCGACGACGTGGACTTCGTCGAAGAGGAGATGGACCTGTGGCTCGCGGGCATCGTCGACCGCAACTGGGAGGGCGTCGAGCGCAAGTCGCGCTCGCCCGACTTCGACCTGGAAGCGTCGATCACGGACCTGTTGACCGGGTTCGGCGCGACCGAACACGACGTGACGGCGGTCCTCCGCGGGCTGGAGTACCCGGACGACCCGAAGGCGTGGACCGGCGAGGACCGCGAGGCGCTCGCGCGGGCGACCCGCCGGCGAACCAAGCCGATCGTCGTCGTCGCGAATAAGATCGACGCCGCGCCCGACGGCGCCCTCGACCGGATCCGCGAGGGAACGGACAAGCCCGTCGTTCCGGCGACGGCGGACGGCGAGCTCGGCCTCCGACGCGCGGCCGAGGCGGGCGTCGTCGACTACGACCCGGGCGACGAGGAGTTCGAGATCCTCGACGAGCTCTCAGACGGGCAGCGGGAGGGACTCGACGCGATCCGCGGCGTGATGGACGAACACGGCGGCACCGGGGTCCAGACCGCGCTGAACGCCGCCGTCTACGACCTGCTCGATCGCATCACCGTCTACCCGGTGCAGGACGCCTCGAAGTGGACGGACGGGACGGGGAACGTCCTCCCCGACGCGTTCCTCCTCCCGTCGGGGGCGACGCCGCCGGACTTGGCGTACGCGGTCCACACCGATATCGGTGAGGGGTACCTCCACGCGGTCGACGCGCGCTCCTCGCGGCGGATCGGCGAGAGCCACGAGCTGAGCGAGGGCGACGTGATACGGATCGTCAGCACGAACTGAGACCGCCGGGGGCCGCCGTCGGTCTCACTCCACCCGCTGCGCTTACGTCACCTGCTTCGGCTCGAACCCCGCGTCGCGATAGAACCGTCGCGCGCCGTCGTTGTCCCACTCGCAGGAGACGGTGAGGTAGTCGCAGTCGCGGTCGCCAACCATCGCCCGCACGCGCTCCACGACCGCCGCGCCGTAGCCCCGGTTTCGGTGCTCCTCGTCGACGGCGAGGTTCACGATCTTCAGGTACCGGGACCGCGCTCGGGAGGGACGGTGACCCGTTTCGAGCGTCACGAACCCGACGGTGTCGCCGTCGACGGAGACGAGGTAATCGGTCGTCGACGGGTCCTCGAGGTGCTCGCGAAACCCCTCGTCCGGGACCTCGCTCGCGTCGGCGTAGGCGAGTTGGTTCAGCTCCGAGTACGATACCGTCGACGTCGCGAGGTCGTACCACCGCTCGACGAGCGCGTCGAGGTCGCCCTCGGTGGCTTCGACGAGTTCCATGCCGGCCCACCGCGGCGACGGCCCTTCAGTATTGGTCCGGCGCGCGTCGCCGTCGCGTCCGGCGCCCGCGCCGCGGTCCGGTCCGGATTCGCGGATCGATCCGGCGTGAGACCGACAGGCACATGCGGATCCCCCGAGACGGGCCGATAGATGCTCGGGCTGGAACACGACTTCCGGATCGTCGACACCCGCGCGACGCTGGACCCCGACGAGTCCTCGGTCGCCACGCACGGCCGGGACATCTCCCCCGAGCGGTTGGAGCGCGAGATGCTCCAAGCGGGCGTCGTGCGCGCGGTCGCGAGCCCCGGTCGCCGTTCGCCCGGCCGGAGCTACCTCCGCGCGAACAACGCGGTCGCGCGGCTCTCGATCGACCGGCCGTTCGTCGCGTTCGCCCGGCTCAACGGCCCGCGCGATCCGGGGACCGGCCCCCTTCCGGCGATCCGGAACCTCTACGCCGAGCGCGACGACCACCACGCCCGCCCGGACGACGTCGAGCAGTACTCCTACGACGACCGGTTCCACGGGTTCACGCTCGTCCCCCACGTCGACGGGCTCCCGAACGAGGACGTGTTGCGGCGGCTTGAGGCGGCCGACCTCCCGCTCATCGTCCACGCCGGCAGGGAGTTCCCGCCCGAGGCGGTCGAGCGCGAGCTGCTCGACTACGACCTCCCGGTCGTCCTCGCGAGCTTCGGCGGCTACCCGCTCGACGCCGACCTGATGAACGAGACCCTCGACCTGCTCGACGATCACGACCGGCTCTACGTCGACACGAGCGCCGTGCGCTACCGAGAGGTGCTCGAACGCGGCGTCTTGGAGCACCCGGACCGCGTCCTCTTCGGCTCCGGCGCGCCGGACGTCCACCCGAACGTCGGCGTGATGGAGGTGCTCACGCTCGACGTCTCCGAGGACCTGATGCGCCGCGTGTTCGCGAAGAACCCGGCTCGGCTGATCCCCGCGCTCGCCGAGGGCGCGGACGTCTGAACCGACGGTCACTTGTCGCGGCACCGCCGACCCGACGAGCATGAGCGACGCCGAGAGCGAAATCGACGACGGCGACGACGCCGACGACGACCCCCTCGTCGAGGTCGTTCGCGCGGCCGGCCACGAGCACGTCACCGCCGAGCACGCGAGCACGTTCGAGTTCACGACGGACGACTGGCTCACGCCCGCCGGCGACTGCATCGTCGGCGTCGCGGCCGACCGCGCGCCCCGCGACTTCTCGGCGTCGTTCCGAGAGGCGTGTCGAGACGCGGACGCGACCGTCTCTGCGACGATCGCCGTCGGGGAGCCGGGCGACGAGGCGGTCGACCTCGCGGCCCCGGCGCACGTCGACCGGATCGCCGGACGCGGCGACCCCGACCTGACGCTCCTCGACGACCGCTCGATGGTCGGACGGACGAGCGACTACACCGACGACGAGCGCACGATCCTGGTCGACGGCGACGGGGCGGCCGCCGACCTCGACCGCGACCTCGTCGCCGCGCTCGCCGAGGGCGCGCCGGTCGCGCTGCGGCTGGCCGTCGAACCGGCGGAGTGAGGCGGTGCGAGGCGAGGCGATGCGGACTGAGACGAAGCGATACGGACTGAGACGAAACGAGGCCGAGTTGAGCAGTGAACGCGGGTCCCTCGTCCGGTCCGGTCAGAGCCGGCCGGCGGCGTCGATCAGGTCGGTGGTCGGGAACGGGTCCTCGCGATCGAACGACGCGAAGACGGCCTCGTAGCGCGCCGCGGGCAACACGAGCACGACGACGTTCTCGAAGAACAGCGTCTGGGCCTCGAACTCCTCGTCGATGAGCTCCCTGAACTCGTCGCCGGTGACCTGACTCGCCATGATCAGCCGATACGCAGATTCGAGGTCCCGGTCGGAGTAGCGCGACTCCAAGTCAGCTCGGATGTACTCGACCGTGAAATCGAGGGAGTCGAGAGAGGCTATCACGCGAGCCTCGGCGCCGTCGACGCCGCGGAGGGTCTCCACCAGTTCGGACACACCGGCGGATTTTGCTGGTACGTACTAAAATCGCACGTTCGGGACCGGCCTCAGATCGGGAGCTCCGCGTCCGCTCCGACGACTCGGTCGACCTCCTCGGGGGCGCGCCAGTCGGTCGTGCGCTCCAGCAGCTGCACGACCATCCGACCCGTCACGCCCCAGACGGTGTAGCCGTCGACGTGGAAGAAGTGGACTCGGTGGTCGCCGTACTCCGGGTGGCCGATGCGACGCTCCGACTCGTAGTTCACGGCGTCGGTCAGCCCGCTTACGGGGAGGACCGCGACCTCGGCCACCTCCGACTCGTCGGGGACGTACTCCCGGTCGGGCGCGACGCCGACGAACGGCCGGATCCGGTAGGCCGAGGAGGTCCGCGTGTCGTCGAGCCGCCCGACGACGTCGACCTCGTCGGGCCGCATCCCGACCTCCTCGTTCGCCTCGCGGAGGGCGGTGTCGGTCAGGGTCCGGTCGATCGGCTCGCGGCCGCCCCCGGGGAAGCTCATCTGCCCCGGGTGTTCCCCGAGGTGTGCGGCGCGCTTCGTGAACAGCAGGTGGGCCTCGCCGCCGCGCTCGACGACGGGCGCCAGCACCGCCGCCTCGCGGCGCGCCCGAGTCACTTTCTCGGGCGTGTACCGACGCAGCCCCGACAGGTCCATACCGGCCGTAGGCGCCGGGAAGGGGTTAACGTTTCTCCGCGTTCCTGCGGTCTGAAACGATCGGCGGCGGCGAGGGAGACGCCGCATTCGGCCCGCCGCGTCCGGCCCATCGCGTCCCAACGGCCCGCACGGCTTCGGACGTTTTAAGCCCGCGACCGACCCTTCACACGACAATGAGCGACGACGACCAAGAACTCGGTATCACCGAGTCCAAGTCACACAACACCGGCGAGTGGTACGCCGAAGTCGTACAGAAGGCCGGGCTGGCCGACTACGGCCCCGACGGGATGAGCGGGTTCATCGTCACCCGGCCGCGCGCGTACGCCGTCTGGGAGCGCCTGCAGGGGTTCCTCGACGCGAAGTTCAAGGAGACCGGCGTCCAGAACGCCTACTTCCCCCTCTTCATTCCCGAGTCGTACCTCGAACGGGAGAAGGACATCGTCGAGGGGTTCGACCCCGAGGTCGCGTGGGTGACCCAGGCGGGCACGAAGGAGCTCGAAGAGCGGCTCGCCGTCCGCCCCACCTCCGAGTCGATCATCACGCCGTACATCAGCCAGTGGGTGCGGAGCCACCGCGACCTCCCGCTGCGCGTGAACCAGTGGTGCTCGGTCGTGCGCTGGGAGGCGACGGAGACGAAGCCGTTCTTCCGCACGAAGGAGTTCCTCTGGCAGGAGGGCCACACCGCGCACGCGACGAGCGAGGACGCGTGGGACGAGACCATGACGCGGCTCGACCAGTACGAGTCCGTCTACGAGGACCTGCTGGCGATGCCCGTCCTGAAGGGACAGAAGCCCGACCACGACAAGTTCCCCGGCGCGGACACGACGACGACCGTCGAGGCGCTGATGCCCGACGGGAAGTCGGTGCAGGGGGCGACCTCCCACCACCTCGGACAGTCGTTCGCGGAGGCGTTCGACATCACCTTCTCCGACGAGGACGAGGAGGAGCGGCTCGCGCACACCACCTCGTGGGGGCTCTCGTGGCGCGCGCTCGGCGCGCTGATCATGACCCACTCCGACGAGCAGGGGCTCGTGCTCCCGCCCGGCGTCGCCCCCGAGCAGGTCGTCGTCGTCCCGATCTGGCAGGAGGACACGAAAGACGACGTACTGGAGTACGCCGAGGGCGTCGCCGACGACCTCGACGCGGCGGGCGTCCGCGTCGAGCTCGACGACCGCGACGAGCGCAACCCCGGCTTCAAGTTCAACGAACACGAGCTCAACGGGATCCCGATCCGGATTGAGATCGGCCCCCACGAGGTCGAGGACGGCGAGCTCACGCTCGTTCACCGCCCCGACGGGGAGAGCGTCGTCGAGGACCGCGAGGGCGTCGTCGACACGGTCCGCGACCACCTCGACGAGGTGTACGCGAAGCTGTACGCGGCCGCGGAGGAGACGCTCGACGGCGAGGTCCGCGAGGCCGAGGACCGCGCCGAGATCCTCGGGACGCTCGGCCAGCATGGCGGCTACGTGAAGACGCCGTGGTGCGGCGACGAGGCCTGCGAGGAGCCGATCAAGGAGCCGATGGCCGCCGAGATCGTGATGGTCCCGTTCGAGGACGACGACCCGCTCGTCGACGGCGAGGGCGACGAGACGTGTGCGATCTGCGGCGAGGACGCCGAACGGACCGCCTACTTCGCGAAGTCGTACTGAGGCGTAGAGCCGACGACGCTCCCCGGCGTCGTCGCCGGTACTCGCACGGTCCGCGAGCCCGCTCGCGAACACCCCGCCGCCGTCCCGCGTTTAATCCGCGTTGATCCGACTTAACGGAGATCGGTTTATATACGGATACGTCGCCTACCGTCAGGTGATGAACCGAGGTATCGCGCTCCTCGTCGTCGCGTTCGCGGTAGTCGGCGTCGTCGGGATCGCCGCGGCCGGCCCGGTCGGGACGGCCGTCGCGCAGGGGGACCCGGGGGCGACGAACGAGACGGCCGAGGGCAACGAGACGGCGAACGTGACCGACATCAGCCCCGGTGAGCGCCTTTCAGGCGTGATAGGGGTCCAGCGGGCCGAGATAGCCGGCGAAGTCGATTCGCGGGCGTTCGAGGTAGCACTCAACCGGACGGAGAACGCTGAGGACCGGGCCGACCTAGTCGAGGAGCGGTTGAACCGGACCGAGGGGCGACTGACCGATATCGAGCGGCGGCAGCGAGAACTCCGCGAGCGCCGCGACGCCGGTGAA
The DNA here is from genome assembly GCF_002252965.1 of Halorubrum sp. Ea1. Classification (NCBI taxonomy): domain Archaea; kingdom Methanobacteriati; phylum Methanobacteriota; class Halobacteria; order Halobacteriales; family Haloferacaceae; genus Halorubrum; species Halorubrum sp. Ea1. The sequence goes on along the minus strand of NZ_NHPG01000022.1, from coordinate 164,050 downwards.
CTGACTCAAGGCGAGTTCGCCGCGCGGATGGCGGAGCTCGGCGCCCGGGCGGAGACGGTCAAGCGTGAGGCGAACCGAAGCGCCGACGTCGCCCGCGATCTCCCCGAGTCGGTTCGGGCGGACCGCGGCCTCGATGAGGAGCGACTCGGCGAGCTTCGCGAGCGCGCCAACGAGGCGAGCGGCCCGGAGGTCGCGGCGATCGCCCGCGGCGTCGCCGGAAACGACGTCGGTGGGCCGTTGGCGGCCGAGCGACGCGGCCCGCCTGAGAACGCGGGTCCAGAGAGCGATCCGGGTCCCGGTGAGGGGGGCGACGGCGGCGACGGCGTTCCCGGGACCGGTGACGGGACGGCCGGCGAGGGTCCGCCCGACCGCGGCGACGGGAGTGACGCCGACGGCAACGCGACGAACGCGACCGGCGACTCGACGAACGCGGTCGGGACGCCGACGGACGGTTCGGGGAACGCGAACGAGGGGGCCGGTCGCGGTGACGGCGGCGACCGCAGTGACGGTGCGGACGGAGGGAACGCGACCGCTCAGGGCGACGGGGGGTCCGCGCCCGCCGGCGACGACCGCGGCGCCGGCGACGACCGCGGCGCCGGTAACGACTCAGTCCCCGGTGCCAGCGCCGCGAGCGCCGTCGACGCCGTCGCTGACCGTCTCGCCGGATCGCTGACGGACGGCACCGACTTCTTTCGAGGGGTCGTCGGCGGTGTCGATGGCTGAGTCGCGGCGGCTCCGGCCGCGGTCCGAGGCGACCGAGACGGAGCCGAGCGGCTCCGTCGCGCGCCCGCCGAGCCGCCCGAATCGCGGGCGGTCTCGTTTTGAAGATAGGAAGCGATTTATCCGAGCCTCGTAACTGTCCGCCCGTGCAGCGAACGGTACTCCTTCTCGTCGTCGCGCTCGTCGCCAGCGCCGGCCTCGCGTCGGTCGGGGCCGCACAGACCGGGGCGGGGCTCCCGTCCGGCGGCTTCGATCAGATGGACGTCAGCCCGGACGACGTCCTGATAGCGGTCACAGTCGAACCCGACGGCGACGCGGTCTGGGAGACCCAGTACCGGATCCGCCTCGCGGACGACGACGAGGAGCAGGCCTTCGAGGAGCTCCGCGCCGACGTGGAGTCGGACCCGGACGCGTACACGAGCCGGTTCGGCGAGCGGATGCGCACGACTGCGGGGGCCGCCGAGAACGCGACGGGCCGCGAGATGAACGTCACGAACGTCAGCGTGAGCGCCGAGCGACGCGAACTCCCGCAGTCGTACGGCGTCCTGACGTACCGGTTCGAGTGGAGCAACTTCGCGGCCGTCGACGGCGACCGACTCCTCGTGGGGGACGCCGTCGACGCGCTGTTCCTCGACGAGAGCACGTCGCTCATCGTCTCGTGGGAAGACGGGTACCGACTCGGCGAGGCGTCCCCGACCCCGACGGAGACCCGTGACGACGCTGTCGTCTGGCAGGGGCCAGTCGACTTCACCGAGGGGGAACCGCGCGTGACGATCGAACAGGAGGAATTCGCCGCCGGAGCGCTCCCGTTCGTCGCCCTCGGACTGCTCGTGGCGATCGTTGCGGTCGTCGGCTACCGTCGCCGCCCCTGGGGAGCGTCGGCTTCGGGCGAGACACCGGTGGCGTCGGCGGAGTCGACCGAGCCCGGGGCGACCACTTCGACCGCGGCTGACGGCGCGAGCGCCTCGCCCGATTCGGCTTCGGGCGAGGACGACGTGACCAGCGACTCGGCCGCCGGAGAGGACGAGTCGGGCACGGACGCGGACGAGGACGCGGACGGCGCGGCGCCGCCGGTCGACGAGGACCTGCTGAGCAACGAGGAGCAGGTGATCCGACTCGTCGAGGAGAACGGCGGCCGGGTCAAACAGAAACGGGTCGCCGAGGAGCTGGACTGGACCGCCGCCAAGACGAGCCAAGTCGTGACTGGGCTCCGGGACGACGGGGACCTCGACGGGTTCCGGCTCGGCCGCGAGAATGTGCTCTCGCTGCCCGAGTACGACGCGGCCGGCGGGGGAGACGCGGACGGCGAGGCCGACGGTACGACGGACGAACGCGAGGAGTGACGCGTCCGAGCGCCGCTCTCGGACCGACTCAGGCGGCCGGTAACGACCGGCCCCTCACTCGCTCTCCGCCCGCGTCAGAGGTCCCGCGACCGACCGAGGTGCTTGAGTTCGCCGCCGCACTCGCACGTGCCGCCGGAGTCCGTCCGTTCCCCGCATTCGAAACACTCGTACAGTTCTTGTCCGTCACTCTCGTATTCTGGTCGCATATCAAGTCTTTTGATAGCAAGTAACATAGCTTCGGCCCTATTATTCTTTAAAGAATACGATATCATATCGGCGAGTGGTTGGACGAACGATCAGACCCGGTACGGGGCGCGCTCGGCGTCGACGGTCCGCCGGTGGGCCGATTCCGTGCCGTCGAGACGACCCGGGAAGACGGGACGAACGGCCGGAACCCGTTCCTTTTTCACTCGAATCGGCGTAGTTGAGGTATGGAGTTCGGCTTCACTCTCGGATCGAACGCCCCGACCGGCGTCTTCGCCCTCCACGCCGCGGTCGCCGCGTTCTTCCTGTACCTCGGGGCTGTGAACGCGGCCGCCGGCGAATCGCTCGGTCTCGCGTTGAACGCGCTCATCGGCGCCATGCTCCTCGTCGCCGGCGTCGTGACGGCGCGGATAACCGAACGGCGAACCTGAGTCACGGCGCGTTCGCCACCCTCGGCCCCGTTGAGTCCGAACGTCACGCGTCGCTTCTCGGCTCCACGTCGTTCCGTTAGAAGAGCCGGAGGAGGGATTTGAACCCCCGACCTATTCCTTACGAAGGAATCGCTCTGCCAGCTGAGCTACCCCGGCGCGCGTCTAACAATTCCCGAACGGCAAAATAAGGGTTCCGAAACGACGACGGCTCGGGGACCGGGCGCGGGCTCGATGCCCTCGACATCTCCCGATCCCTGTGCCCTCAAATTGTTGTCGTTCGTCTCGGTTAAAGTCTAATTCTACCTAGATACGGCGGTTTCTATCGATACTATCACAGGTGTATAAGGAAAAAACATAAATACTTGTTCAGGTCTTCAGTACAGTGTGGTCGCGCCGCGACGGCGGAGATCGGCTCCGTCGGTGGTGCGTGCCCGGTCGAAGCCCGTGCCGGGTGCCGATACTCTCGTCGGTCGCTTCCCCCACGGCGACCCGACGTGGCGGTCACCACTATCAGCGATCCACCGCGGCCGTCGTCCACCCACGTCTCCGACGTGTCAAGCGCGAAATCGCCTCTGACCTCGACGCTCCGACGGCCGCGAACTCTTGTCATGTGACGGGCCGTGTCGTCCCGACCCGCTCGTTCCCGGGCGGGACGACTGCCGCGCTGTCGGTCAGTCCATCCGGTCTCCTCGGTAGTTATCGGTGTGAGAGCCACTCGGCGAGGGGCGGCGCTCGTCCGACGCTCGCCGCGCCCCTAAGCGAAGAGCCGCCGCGGCTCGCTCGCGATCGCCGAGAGACCGCTCGCGCCGGCCCCGAGAGCGCCCGCGACCCGCACCTCCGCCGGTGCGACGCCGAGCTCGCGGGAGAGGCGCCCCGGGCGCGCGTCCGCGCCGATCACCGCGACCGTCCGACCGCGGACCCGGACCTCGGTCGTGAGGCGCGTCGCGGTCAACAGCGCGGCGGGGGCGCGTGCGTCGCCGTTCTCCGGTAGCCTCCGGACGACCCGGATCGCGTCGCGGACGGTCGGTACCTCGACGAACAGCCGCTCGCCGGTCGAGCGGACGTCGAGATCGACGCCGTCGACGGTGAGCGTGAGGTCCTCCGTGACGACCGAGAGCGGCGCCCTCGCGTCAGTCCCGCTCACGGGTCGTGACCCGCACGGTGCCGTCGAGCCGCCAGTTGGCGTGCTCGACGTCGTCGCCGGTTCCGCTGGGGACGTCGACGCTCATGTCCTCGAACTCGTACACGATCTCTGCGTTGCGGCCGGTCAGCCGGTCGTAGAGCCCGATTGCGAGGTCGGGCCACGTGGTCGTCTCGTCGATGCGCTCCTCCGGGTCGACTGTGTCGCTCATAGTCGATGGATACCACGTACCACAGTACTATAAAATTGTCACTCTGTCGAAACCACCGGCGGCGCTGGCGACGGGGAGTCACCGACACGTGATGACGCCGGCGTCGCAGGCGCGACCGACCGAACCGCGCTTCAGAGCCGCGTCAGCCGGACGTCGAGGCAGACGTTGTACTCGTGGGGCGCGTACGACCGGACGACGCGCTCCGTCTCGATGTCGACCGCGTACTCGTCGCCGGCCGCCTCGCGGATCGCCCGCGCTCCGGGGCCGAACGGGTCGTCCTCGTGCTGAATGTCGTAGTAGTGGACCGCGCAGTCGTCGCCGGCCAGCCGAACGGCGGTGTCGAGGAACGCGTCGGCGGAGTGCGGGAGGTTCATCACCAGCCGGTCGGCCGCGTCGGCGTACTCGTCCGCGATCTCCCGCACGTCGCCGGCGATCGCGGTCACGCGGTCGGCGACCCCGTTCCGGGCCGCGTTCTCGCGGAGGTAGTCGACGGCGCGCTCGTTGAGGTCACAGGCGATCACGTCGGCGCCGCGGGACGCCAACGGCACCGCGTAGGGGCCGACGCCCGCGAACATGTCGACGGCGGTCTCGCCCGCCTCGGCCCGCTCGATCACGCGGTGGCGCTCCGTGGCGAGCCGCGGCGAGAAGTACACCTCGGCGACGTCGAGCAGGAACTCGTGGCCGTACTCGCGGTGGACCGTCTCCGTGCCGTTCCCGGCCAGCACGTCCCACCGCCGGACGCGGAGCTCGCCCTCGATCGGCGACGCGCGGTTGAGCACCGTCTCGCAGGGCACGTCGGAGGCCATCACCGCGTCGGCGATCTCGCGGGCGCGCTCGTCGTCGTCCTCGTCGACGATGACGATGTCGCCGAGCCGCTCCAGCGAGGGCTCGTATCCGAGGATGTCGGCCGGCGTCCGCGGACGGTCGCGCTCGGCGGCGTCGCGCTCGACGACGGACGCGTCGAGGTCGGCAGGCACCGCTTCCGGGTCCGTGACGGGGATGTAGATGGCGTCGCCCTCGACCGCGATCTCGTGGTCGCCGTCGAGGACGCCCGCCTCGGCGAGGCGCTCGCGGACGGCCTCTCCGCGCTCGCGGTCGACGGCGACGCAGGGAACGCTCATTGTCGCGGAGAGGCGGAGCGAGCCATAAACGCTGACGCTTTCGGCCGTCCGGGACGGCCGGGCCGACGATCCGGTGCGACCGCGGCGCCGGAGTCAGTCGTCCGCGGTCGCCTCGGGTCGATACGCCTCGCTTATCCCCTTCCACTTCCCCGACCGGAACCGCCAGTAGTTGATCGCGGCGGGGATCGTCGTCTCAGCGAGGAACGCCGTGTAGAGGCCCCACAGCCCGATCGCGGGGAGCGCGACCTCCGGGAGCGTGAGCCCGGTCAGGGGCACGTCGAGCGCGGGGGTCACGTCGTTAGCGCCGACGTACGCGAGCGGGATCGAGACGCAGAACATTCCCAGAAACTGGCTCGCGAAGGGGATCTTCGTGTCGCCGGCCGCGTCGAGCGGTCCCGCCGCCCCGCCGGAGACGCCCTGGAACACGACGGCGACGCAGGCGGCGTACACGAGGTTCACGGCGATCGGGACCTCCGGGCTCTGTGGGCTCTCCGCGAACAGCACCACGATGTCGGTCGCGAACGCGGCGATCAGCGCCGCGGAGACGACGTACGTCGCCACGGAGAAGCGGATGATGTCGCGGGCGTACGCCTCCGCCTCTCCGGGGTCCTCGCCGCCGAGTTCCTGTCCGACGAGGCTTGAGGAGGCGAGCCCGAACCCCCAGCCGGGCGTGTTCATGAGCCCCCAGATGCGCCGTGCGATGACGAACGCGGCCACCGTGTTCTCGCCGAACACGTCGAGGATGGCGAGCATCGGGAACTCCGCGGCGGTCCACACGAGGTTGCGCGCGCCGACCGGGAGCCCGATCTCGACGAGGTCGCGGAGCATGTCCGGGTTCAGGTAGGAGCCGAAGGGGTCGACGGCGACCGGGAACTCGCCGATCAGGGGTGCGCTGCCGCGCACGATCCCGACGGCGAAGCCGGCGACGGCGAGGACGTTCGAGAGGACGGTGCCGACCGCGGCGCCCTCGACCCCCCACCCGAACCCGAAGATGAACAGCGCGCTGAGGACGATGTTCGCGAGCGCGCCGCCCGCCCGCACCTGCATCGCGGTGTACGCGTCGTCGCAGCCGACCAAGACGCGGCTCCCGACGAGGTTGAGAGCGGCGAACGGCACCCCGAGCCCGACGACGCGGAGGTAGTCGGCCCCGAGCGCGATCGCGGCCTCGTTGCTGCTCAGGACGTCGATGAACGCCGGCGCGTACAGCCAGAACGCCGAGCTGACGGGGAGCGTGACGAGCACGACGAGGAGGACGCTCGACCGCACGGCGTCGCCGAGCTCGCCGTACGCCGCCGCGCCGTACCGCTGGGAGACCAGGGCGATGGTACCGCCGGCGACGCCGCCGCCGATCGCGAACGAGAGCCCCCAGTACGGCCCGGCGAACCCGACGCCGGCGACCGCGCTGGTGCCGACCGCGACGCCAACCATCGCGACGTCGACTGCGTTCTTCGACATTCGAGCGATCCCCGTGACGATCCGCGGCCACGCGAGGTCCGTCGTCCGGACCACCCGGTGGCGGTCGATCAGTCCCGCCCTCGCGAGGGCGAAGCCGATGTACAAGATGAGCGCGCGGAAGGGGTTCGGGAGGCGGACCACTGCGAGTACGCCTCTTTCCCGGTGGGCGCTAAAGGGATTTCGTCACGCGGCGGTCGTTTCCGGATCGGGGGACTCGACCGCGACGTTGAGGCGGAGACAGATCTCAGGCGCCCGACACGAGGTACACGGCCGCGGCGGCGAAGACGATCCCGACCGCCTTGCGGGCGGTGAACGACTCGCCGAGGAAGAGGAAGCCGATCACAGACGAGAAGACGAGGAACATCGCGAAGATGGGCGTCACGACGCTCACCGGCCCCAACGCGAGCGACCGGTACAGCGCCAGGATGCCGATCCCGAGGAACACTCCGGCCGCGAGCACGTGGAGGATCTTCGGCGACCCGAGGTGGACGGCGAACCCCTGGCCGGTGTACGCGAGCACGCCGACGGCCATGCAGATGAGCAGGGTGTTAGAGACGACGACGGCGACGTCGCTCGGGACCGCGTCCGGTCCCGTGGTCGCGACGCGCATCAGCGGCGAGACGAGCGCGTACGCGCCCATCGCGAGGAGCGCGTAGGGGAGATACGTAGCGTCCATACCGGCGGGTCGACCGGGGCGAACTAGTGCCTACCGACCCGCGGCCGTCGGCCGGCGGCTACCGACCCGTGCCCGCGGAGCCGGCGGACGCGTGGGTCTCGGCGCCGGCCGACTCCTCCCCGCCCGCCGGCGCCGCGTCGCCGGTGGGGACGGAGACCGTGACGGCCGTCCCGCGGGGCTCCCGCTCCGCGAAGGAGACGCTCCCGCCGACCTCGTCGATCCCCCACTTCACGATCCAGAGGCCGATCCCGCTGCCGTGTTCCAGCGGCGTCTCCGTGCCCTGCGCCAAGACCTCGTACTCGGCCGGGTCGATCCCCGGGCCGTCGTCGGCGACGGAGACCTCGACCCAGCCGTTCGCGACGGTCGCCTCGATCCACACGGACGGCGCGTCCGCGTCGTTGTGCTCGACCGCGTTCGAACAGAGGTTCGCCGCGACGACGCGGAGGGTCGACGGAACCGGCACGTCCGGCACGTCCCCGTCGATCGACACCCGAGCGTCTGGGAACTCCTCGCGGAGGTCGGCCGCCGCCTCCTCGACGACCGCGGACAGCGCGACCGGCGGCTCCGGCTCCGAGACCGGGTCGAACAGTTCGCTCGCGGTCCGGGTCCGCTCGCTGAGATCGAGGATCCGCGATGCGCTCTCCTTGACGACCGACAGCGCGCGCTCGTCTCCGGAGTCGGCCGTCAGTCGGTCGGCGTACCCGTGGATCAGGTTCGTCTCGGTCCGGACGTCGTGTCGAAACACCCTGTTGAGCACGTTCAGCCGCTGCTGCTGACCGAGATACTCGCCAACGTCGTGGAAGACCATGAGCCGCCCGACCGCCCGACCGTGGTTGTCGGTCACGCGTCGCACCGTGACCTCGTACGGTCGGCGCCCGTTCCGTCCCACGATCGAGAGGGGCCCGACGTCGCCCCGTTCACCGTCGAGCGTGTCGTAGCGGGGTACGACCGCGCCGGCCGCCTCGCCGACCGCCGTTCGGCGGTCGACCTCGAACACGTCGGCGGCGCTGCGGTTCAGGTCGAGCACGTGGCCCTCGGTGCCGACGACGAACACGGGGTCGTGGAGCTGCTCGAAGACGAGCTGGCGCGCCCGGCGGCGCGGCGCGGGCGTGAGCGTGAGCAGCCGGAACCGCGACAGCGCGAGGAGGTACGCGACCCCGGAGGCCGCGAACGCGACGGGGGTCGGGTCGAGTCCGGGGATGGGGATCGCCCCGGTGAGATAGAGGACGCTGCTCACCCACGGCACCGCCGTCCCCACGAGCAGCGCCGCGCTCTGCCCCCGGAACGGGCGGGCGTCGTCGCGGACGAGCTGGAGGATCGGGACCGACCCGATCAGCCCCATCAGGTAGGTGTAGCCGGCGATGACGTAGTACCAGTGACCGACGTCGACGCGGAGGAACGACCCGACCGCGGTGTCGGCGACCGCGCGGTCGGTGGTGATGAGCCCCAACGGGTCGCCCGTCGCGACCACGAGGACGGTTATCGCCGGTGCGACGCAGGCCGCCGCCACGACGCTCGGCCGCACGTACCGGTCGCGGCCCGTGTACTCCAGCGCGAACAGCAGCCACCCGACCGGGACCACTACCACGCCGACCCACTGCACGTCGTACCAGAGCGCCTTCGCGGCGAGCGTCGACGCCTCTAACTCGAAGACGAGGAACGTCGTCCACCACACCTGCCCGAAGAGGAGCAGCGCGAGCCACGTCGCCCCCGCCTCCGGCCGCTCCCGCCACGCGAGGATCGCCGCGGACATCCCGGTCACGACCGCGGCGAGAAGCGCGATGGAGAGCGGACTCAGCCCGATCACACTTAATTACATGTAAAGGTGATATAAATCATTTTGTTTCCCTGATTCGACATCCGCGCCGCGATCGGGCGGACGGCGGGAGTCGGTCAGCCGACCAGCGACACCCCCGCGATCGCGGCGCCGACGACGAGGTAAGTGCAGTCCGGGGCGACGCCGAGGACCGCGGCGTCGTCGACGCGGCCGGCGAGGGCGGTGACGCAGACCGACGCGACGATGCCGACGCCGAGCGCCCCGACGAGCGGCCACGCGAACAGCCCGGCGACGGCGGCGGCCGTCACGGCGCCCGCGACGATCAGGTCGACGCCGTACAGCACCCGCCGGGTCCGGGCGACGCCGAGCACGACGGGGAGCGTCTCGACGCCGACCGCCGCGTCCGCCTCCACGTCCCGGACGTTCGGGAGTTCGGCGTCGACGAACGACCGGAGGAGGAAGTACGCGAAGACGACCGGGACGGCCGGCCCCACCGCCGCCTCGGCGAACGCGATCGGGAGGAACGTGAGGGCGGTCGCCCACCCCACGGCGACGACGATCGAGTTGACGACGAGCACGTCCTTCAGGCGGGGGACGTAGCTGTGCCCGCCGTCGGTGACCCCCGCATCGACTCGCCCGACGGGCTGGTCGTCGGGCGCGACGCTCGCGAGGACGTCGCCGACGGCCCGGCCGAGGTCGGGCAACCAGTCGGAGGCGTACACGACCCAGAACGCACCGGGGAGCAGCGTGACCGCGAGCGCGACCGGTCCGCCGATGACCGCGAGCGCGACCGCGGTGCCGTACGCGAGCGTGGCGGCGACCATCAGCTGGTCTCCGTAGCGCCGGGCGAGCAGCGCCCGCTGCGGGGTCGAAGCCGCGTCGGCGTCGGCGTCGGCGACGTGGTCGACGGTGTACACCGCGAAGGTGACCAGTGCGACGACCACCGGGGCGGCTGTCGGCCGGACGCCCAGCAGAACGGTCGCGATGAGCGTCTCGACGGCCGCGACGAGCGCGATGAACGGGGCCCCCGACGCGAACGCGCCGAGGAGGCGCGCGGGGTCGGTAGTCGTCCCGACCGCGGCCGGAGACGTGCCTTTCGGCGCCGCTGACTCTCGACGCGGTGGCGTCGACTCCGTCGAGGCGCGCGGCGGCGTCTCGGACGGGAACTGTTCGGTGTGATTCTCCGAGTCGGTGCCGTCGATGAACTCCGACGGCGGATCTGTCCTGTTTGACATTGTTTGCGGCCGGCACCCCGACTGTCGGTGGCACCCGCCAGCTATACTCAAACCACCGAACCTATTTATACATAATAAAATGAATAAACAAACTGATAATAGTGGGCGTTTTATCTCCGACTGAGCCGATTCGATCTCGCGTGCGTCGCCCACCGGTGGATCGGCGGCGTCCCGAGTCCTCCGTGCCCCCTTCAGTACGCTTTTGGGGCGAGCGGCCGATCCGTCCCCTATGGACGGAACCTTCGACCACACGATGATCCGCGTCGAGGACTTAGAGGAGAGCCTCGACTGGTACCAGACGCACCTGAACTACGAGGAGAAGGGACGCTGGGAGGCGGACACGTTCACCAACGTCTACCTCGGCCCCGAGGACGTCCACGAGGACGGCGCGCTCTTAGAGCTCACCTACAACCACGGCGACCGCACCTACGAGATCGGCGACGCGTGGGGTCACATCGCCGTGCGCGTCCCCGAGGACGCTCTCCAGGAGTCGTACGACCAGCTGATGGCGGAGGGCGTCGAGGACTACCGAGACCCCGAGTCGTGCGGCAACCGCTACGCGTTCGTGAAGGACCCGGACGGCCACGAGATCGAGATCGTCAAGCGCGACTACGGCGAGAAGTGGAGCATCGACCACACGATGATCCGCGTCGAGGACGCCGACGAGGCGCTCGGCTACTGGACCCGCAAGTTCGAGTACACGGAGCAGCCGGGTGGCCGCTGGGAGGCGGACACCTTCTCGAACTACTTCATGGCTCCCGAGGACGCCCCGAAGGAGGCGATGAAGCTGGAGCTCACGTACAACTACGACGGCCGCGAGTACACGATGGGCGACGGCTGGGGCCACCTCTGCGTCCGCGTCGACGACCTCGACGAGGCGTGGGAGACGCTGATGACCCGCGAGGCGCCGGACTACCGCGACCCCGCCTCCTGCGACCACAACTACGCGTTCACGAAGGATCAAGACGGCCACGAGATCGAACTGCTCGTCCGGGAGTAGGCGTCAGCGCCCCTCGTTTCTCGCCGCTCGCTCCGCGACGTCGACGCCGTGCACCTCGAACCGGGCGCCGCCCAGCTCGGGGTCGTCCGTGACCCGCACGTCCCAGCCGTGAGCGGTCGCCACCTGCTCGACGATCCGGAGGCCGAACCCAGTCCCCTCCCGCGAGGTCGAGTAGCCGACGTCGAACACGTCCTCCCGGTCGTCGGGCGGGATTCCGGGCCCGTTGTCTGCGACGAAGAACCCGTCGCCGTCGGTCAGGCCGCCCACCGTGACGGCGACGCGATCGCCGCCGTGCTCGACGCTGTTGCGCATCAGGTTCTCGATCAGCTGTTGCAGCCGGCTCTCGTCGGCGTGCAGCGTCAGGTCGGTCTCGACGGCGAGCGTCGCGTCCGCGGTGTCGACGTTCAGCCAGCAGGACTCGACGACCGCCGCGAAGTCAACGAGCTCCGTGTCGCTCACGCGCTCCCCCTCGCGGGCGAGAGTGAGCAGGTCGCTGATCAGTCCGTCCATCCGTTCATGGGCGCCGGCCGCGGCGTCCAGGTGCGGCGAGTCGCAGTCGTCTCGAGCCAGCTCTACCCGGCCCTGCGCCACGTTGAGCGGGTTTCGGAGGTCGTGGGAGACCACGCTTGCGAACTCCTCCAGCCGGTCGTTCTGCCGTTCTAGCTCCGCGCTCCGCCGGTGGAGCCGCTCGGTACGGGCCTCCGACTGGAACGCCGTCTCCGCGGCGGTCGCGAGGATCTTCGCGAGGAACACGTCGGTCCCGTCGAAGACGCCGGGGTCGGTTTCGCCGATCGATACCGTCCCGTACTCGCCCGCCGGGAGGATCATCAGGCTCCGGAGCCCCGTCCCGTTGTCGACGGCGTCGAGAGTCTCGATGTCGTCGTACACCCGGACCTCGTTCGCCTCGTAGGCCGCCCAGTTGAGGCTCCCGCCGTCGGGCGTGAACACCTCGCGCTCGGGGAGCGTCGCCTCGACGGCCTCCGACACGGCGACCGGGACCAGCCCGCCGGCGTCCTCGTCGTGGATCCGGACGGTCGTCACGGAGAAGCCGAGCACTTCGGCCGCGGCGTCGACGACGCGCTCGGCGATCGCCTCTCGAGAATCCGCGCGGACCAGGTTCCGCGTCGCGTCGTGAAGCCGCTCTAAGCGCGTCTCGCGGTCGACGCGGTCGAGGGCGGCCTCCAGGTGGTTCGCCAGGATCACGGCGATGAGGACGTCCGTGTCGGTGAACGCGTTCGCCGCCGACGCGGAGATGACGAACAGCCCGTGCCCCTCGATCGGGTGGAGCACGAGACTCTCCGCTGGCGTCTCCTCGTCGAGGCGGTCAGACTCGGAGAGCTCGTCGATCGCGAGCGGCTCGTCGCCACGGTACGCCTCCCACGCGAGGGCCGCGCGCGACCCCGGCGGCCCGCCTCGGTCGTACGACGGCTGCTCGTCGAAGAACATGGGGACCGACTCCGCGAGCGCGATCGGCTCCAGCGCATCTCCGGCGTCGTTCTCTAGGTGGATCCCGCTCAGCTCCGCGCCGATGATCGCCGACGCGGCGTCCACCGCCAGCTGCGTCGTCTCCTCGACCGTGCGGGTGTAGTTGAGGTCCCGCGTCCACTCGCGGAGACGGGCCAGCTTCTCCTCGCGCCCCTTCCGGTCGGAGACGTCCCGCGTGTTGATCACGTACCCGTCGATCCCGCTGTCGTCGAGCCTGTTGCTGCCGACAGACTCCACCCACAGGTAGTCGCCGTCGGCGCGCTCCAGCCGGTGCTCTATCGTCGGATTCTCCGCGTCGCCGGCGATCGACTCCCTGAACCCTTCGAGGACGCGTTGGCGGTCGTCCGGGTGCACGTACTCGAACGCGTCCTCACCGAGGAGGTCCGCCGGCTCGTAGCCGAGGAGCGACTCGACGGACGGGCTCGCGTACTGGAACATCCCGTCCGCGTCGAGCGCCGAGACGATGTCGTTGGAGCGCTCGAGGAACGCGCGATGCCGCTCGCGCTCGGTCACGTCTCGGATGATCCCGACAAACCGGCGCTCACCGTCTTCCTCGAACTCGCCGAAGGAGATCGACAGCGGCACCTCGTGGCCCTCGCGGTGCTGGCCCGGGAACTCGACGGCCGACCAGTCCATCTTCGGGTCACCGCCGGAGACGTACCGTTCGACCCCAGCGGTGTGATCCGCGGCCTTCCGGTCCGGCATCAGCTTCGTCAGCGGTTCTCCCTCCAGCTCGCTCGGCGCGTAGCCGAACAGCCGTTCGACGGCGGGGTTCGCGAACCGGATCTCGCTGTCGGCGTCGATGGTGACGATCGCGTCCATCGAGTTGTCGGTGATCGCGCGCAGGTGCGTCCGGGTCCGTTCGGCCTCGCGCTCGGCGCGGCGCTTCATGACGGCGTCGGCGATCCGGTTCGCGAGGATCTCGTACTTCTCGGTACCCCCGCCCTTCTGGAGGTAGTCCGTCACCCCGGCGGAGATCGCCTCGCTGGCGACGGTCTCCGACCCCTTTCCGGTGTACAGGACGAAGGGGAGGTCGGGATCGCGCTCCCGGACGCGCTCTAAGAACTCGATCCCGTTCGGTCCGGGCATGTCGTGGTCGGAGACGACGCAGTCGATCCCGCCCTCGTCGAGCCGCTCCAGCCCGACCGTCGCGTTCGGGGCGGCCTCGACGGCGATCCGCTCGTCCTCGCGTTCGAGGAACGATCCCGTCACCTCCGCGAGGTCCGGGTCGTCGTCGACGAGGAGGACGCGGATCCGGTCTCTCATTGATCCCGAGTACTGGTGACGACGGTATAACCATTTGGTCGGCCAGCGGAAACATCGACCACCCTAGGGCGGGCGGATCCGCGGCTCCTACTCGCCGTCATCCGGCCGGAACGCGACCAGCGGCTCCCCGTCCGTCGCTCGCTCCTCGACGCCGGCCGTCACCGACAGTCCGACCTCGACCGCGTCGCCCTCGGGCTCGACGCCGCGCAGGACCCCCGTCGCTCGGACCGGCCCGAGGTCGACGACCGCGGTGACGTACGGGGCGTCGTCGGCGAACCGCGGCGAGGGCACGTGGACGACGCTGAACGTCTCGACGCGTCCGGTCTCCGTGAGCGGTTCCCGCGAGAGCGCGTCCGACCCGCAGTCCGGACAGATCCGGCGCGGCGGGAGCGACCCGTGGCCGTCGGGGCAGACCAGCGCGTACCCCTCGCCCGCCGCGAGCGCGTCGAGCCACTCGTCGTAGTCGGCGTCGCTGACCGGCGTCGGCGTGGGGCCGGTCCCGTCGGCGTCGCCGCCGTCGCTCCCCGCGTCGCCGTCGTCGCCGGCACCGTCGTCGCTCATTCCGCCACCTCCAGCACGTGGACGACCGCGCTGGCAACGGTTCCGCCCGCGTTGTGCGCGACGCCGACCTCGGCGTCTGGGACGTGTTCGCTGTTCGGGTGGTCGCCCCGCAGCAGCCGCGTCAGTTCGGCGACCTGGGACCCGCCGGTCGCGCCGACCGGGTGCCCCTTCGCCTTCAGGCCGCCGGAGAGGTTCACCGGGAGGTCGCCGTCGGCGGTCGTGATCCCCTCGCGGGCCGCCGAAACCCCCTCGCCGACCTCGAAGAGCCCGAGCGACTCCGTGGCGAGCACCTCGGCGATGGTGAAGCAGTCGTGGACCTCGGCGACGTCGACGTCGTCCGGGCCCACGCCGGCGGCCGCGTAGGCGGCCTCGGCGGCGTCGTCGGCGGCCGGCGTTCGAGCGAGGTGTTCGCGGTCGCCGAGCGCCATCCGGTCGGTCCCCTGTCCGGTCCCCGTCACCGCGACGGGGGCGTCCACGTCGTGTTCCGCGGCGTACTCCGCGGAGACGACCACCAGCGCGCTCGCCCCGTCGGTGATCGGGCAGGCGTCGTAGAGGTGGAGCGGCTCGGCGACCGGCGGCGCGTCCATCGCCTCGTCGACGGACACCTCTCGGCGGTACTGTGCGTACTCGTTCGGGAGCGCGTTCGCGTGGTTCTTCGACGCGACGTGGGCCAAGTCCCGTCGCTCCCCGCCGTACGCCTCGAAGTAGGCGGTCGCCATCAGGGCGTACGCGCCGGGGAACGTGACGCCAGACCGGACCTCGAAGAGGTCGTCGGCGGCCATCGCGAGCCCCTCCGTCACCTCGGCGGTCGGCAGGTTCGTCATGCGCTCCATCCCCCCGGCGAGGACCACGTCGGCGTCGCCCGCGGCGACGGTCCGGACGGCCTCGCGGACGGCGACGCCCGCGGAGGCGCACGCCGACTCGTACCGGGTCGCGGGACAGCGCACGCCGGCGGCCTCGGCCATCAGCGGCGCCTGGTGGCCCTGGTGCTCGGCGAGCGCCCCCATGAAGTTCCCGTAGTTCAGTTCCTCGACGTCCTCTCGCGGGACGCCGGCGTCCTCGAACGCGCGCTCCGCGGCCGTCGCGAAGAGGTCGCGTCCCGCGCGGTCCGCGTGGCTCCCGAAGCGCGTGAGCCCGACTCCGGCGACGCGTGCGTCGGTCATACCTGAACGATAATCGGGGTCCGGTTTATCGCTGCCGGAAGGCGCGGTCGCTCTGTATAAAAAGCCGGTCGGACCGCGTCCTACCCGATGTACCGCAGGTCGTCGTCGGGCACCGCGGGACCGTCCTGCATCTCGCGGATCTTCCCGACCACCTCCTCCATCTCCTCGGCGCGGTCCTCTAAGCTCTCGTAGTCGACCGAGAAGTCGAGGACCGCCTCGAGTGTCTCGAGCACCGCGCGGGCGCTCTTGGGGTCGACGAGGTAGCCGCTCGTCTCGCCCATGAGGCAGGCGGCGTCGAAGCCCCGGCGGCCGCCGAGCCCGAGCACGAGCCCGGAGACGCCGACGATCCCGCCGGCCGGCTCGTCGGGCCGGAACTCGACGCCGGCGTCTTTCAGCCCCTCGACGAGGTCGGCGTCGGAGACCGCGCCGAGCACGGTGTACTCCTCGACGAGCTCGCCGGTCGGCACGCCGCCGAGCGCGTACGCCCGCGTCGCCCCGAACTCCTCGGCGATGTCGAGGAACGTCGTCGTGAGCGTGTAGTGGCCCGCGTTCGAGCCGGCCTGGTGGTCGCCGGTCAACACGAGCAGGTCGGCGCCGTCGGTCTCGACGGCGTGGAACTCGGCGCAGGTAAGCTCCGCGACCCCGTCGCCGTCGACGCTCACCTGCGGCGGGAACTCCGTGGTGTACACGCGGCGGACCAGCTCCCCGTCGAACTCCTCTAACAGGTGCTCCGCCGCCAGCTTCCCCACGTGGCCGACGCCCGGGAGGCCCTCGATGAGCACCGGGTCGTCGAGCTCCGGCGTCGCTACCTCGTCGATCTCGATGTCGTCCATACCGGACTGGTCGGGGCGGCGGTCACAAGAGGGTGGCTATTCCGGCGGCGCGAGAGCCGGACGACCGTCCGACGGCCTACTCCGAGTCCCGCCGCCGCGCCCGCCGCCGGTACTCCCCGTAGGGGTCCTCCGGGCTGAACGGCGCGGGCGCGCTGTTGGCGGTCGGGCCGTCGCACTCGGGACAGCAGTCGCCGAGCGTGTACACCGGCCGATCGTGGGTCGCCTCCCAGTTCGCGCAGACGCGAATGTCGGATTTCACGGGTAGAAAGGTGTCCGCGGAGGGGTTACTCGTCGCCCTCGCGGCGCTCGCGGTGGAAGTCGCCGGCGCCGCCGCGGCCCTCGATCGCCTCGCGGGCGCGGGCCGCGGCCGCCTCCAACTGGTCCTCGGCCGTCTTGTAGTCGGGCGCGCGGACCTTGATCCGGTACTCGGGCGAGCCGACGTAGCCGACCTCCAGGTCGACGCCGTCCGGGACCTCGCCGTTGCCCTCGGCGGCCTCCAGCGCGGCCTTCACGTCGTCGACGCCGTCGGGGGCCGCGGACTCGAGGTCCACGTAGCCGGTCACGTCGACGTACGGCACCGAGACGTTGTCGCGGGCCGCCTCGACGATCGCCTCGCGGGCGTCGTCGTCGAGGTCGACGCCTTCGAGCGCCTCGCTCCCGCTTATCGCCGCCGCCTCGAAGGCGTCGTACAGCGAGTCGTACTCGGCGAGGAGCGCGTTGGCGACCGTGGTGTAGCGGTCGTCGTCGACGTCCTCGCCCAGCGCGATCAGCATCCAGTTGTCGGCCTTCTGCGAGTTCTTCCAGGCCTGTATCTTGTCCTTCCGCTGGTGTTCGTTGACGTCTTTGATCGACAGATCGATCTGGTTCGCGGACTCGTCGACCTCGAGCACCTTCGCGACGACCGTCTGTCCCTCGCGGACGTGGTCGCGGACGTTCTTGATCCAACCGGAGGCGACCTCGCTGATGTGACAGAGGCCGCGCTTCTCCTCGTACTCGTCGAGGTCGACGAACACGCCGAAGTCGGCGATCTCGTCGACGTCGCCGACCACCAGCTCGCCGGGTTCGGGCCAGCCGCTGTACTTCATACGGGGTGGGTGAGGCGGTTACCGCGCCTCAACGGTTTCGACGATCTCGCCGTGGAGCTCCGCCTCCCCGCCGGTCGGGGTCGCGAGCGTCGTGCCGCAGACCGCACACGACACCACGGAGGAGGCCTTGCCGAAGACGACCTGTTCGTTCTCGCAGTCGCCGCAGGCGACGCGGTGGAAGCTTCCCGCCATGCTTACTCCTGGAACGTGAGCCGGCCGGCGCGCCATCCCTCGCGCATGTGGGCCTTGCCGCAGTCGCCGCAGCGGTACTTCAGGTGGGTCTTCTTGGTCGGCTTGTCGCCACCGGGGACCTTCGAGTACCCGCCGGCGTTGCCGATCGTCGCGAGCGCGCGGCGTCGCTGGCGCGCGTCTCGCTTCATTCCGGTCGCCCGACCCGATCGAACCTTCTCCACTTCGTGCTCCTGATGGGAGTCACAGTGTGGACAGTACGTGTTGAAACGACGTGGCATCTCCATGGATATCGACCTTGAGTCGCGGTTCGTCGCCGACGCTTAAAACGGGTTTGGTCTGGCTCCCGGCCGGCGATCGGGCCCGCGGAGCGGTCGAGATACCCGCGCGCCGCCCGGCCAGTTATCCCTCCCACTCCGCGACCGCCCGCACCGGCGACCCGTCCCCGCCGCGCAGGCGGAGCGGGAACGCGTACAGCCGGAACCGCGCCGGCAGCCCGTCGAGCCCGCACAGGTTCTCGACGATCGGGAGGCTCTCTTTTAAGAGGACGTCGTGAGCGGGCGTGCCGTCGGGCTCGTCGCTCGCGGGCGCGACGTTCGTCCTCGCCGCGGTCGGCGTCGGATCCGGCCCGAACGCGTCGACGCCGACGCCGACGCCCCGGTCTCGGCACCGCGCCGCGGCCGCCTCGGTCAGGTACGGGTGGTCGCGGTACCGGTCGCTTCCCCAGTGGGCGGCCCAACCGGTCCGCAGGACGAGGAGGTCGACTCCGAGATCGACCGCGTCCCCTCCGTCCCCGAGGAACCTCGCCTCGTTCTCGAGCGCATCAGCCGTGATCGCCTCCCGCGCCCTCAGCGGCCGGAGGTCGACGAGGCGGGCGTCGAACGCGAACCGACCCGGGTCGATCTCCTCGACGGTCGCTCCCTCCGAGAGCGTGTGGCGCGGCGCGTCGAGGTGGGTCCCGGCGTGGGTGCCGGTCCGGAGCTCGCTCGTCGCGTAGCCGTCGGCCTCGTGGGTCGCGTCGGGCGCGAGCGTCACCTCGGGGTCGCCGGGGTAGATCGGCATCCCCGTCTCGATCGGTCGCGAGAGGTCGCGGAACACGGGTCGGGGTGGGACGCGGCGACGCTTAAAAGGGCGGGCGAACGGGCGCCCGGCCCCGGCGGCACCGTCCGTCGACCGCGGGCTTCGTTTCTCGATCGCGCCGACGCCGTTTTCGGGCCGGTGGCGCCGTTCTCCGACCGCCGGCGCCTCCCCCGACTTCCGCGGCCAGAACGTATTTCCTCCGGCCGCCGTTCGGTGCGTCCATGTCGAAACTGCCGCTCGACGCCTACTACGACCTGACGCAGATCGGCGAGGTCGCCGTCTCTCCCTCCGGGGACCGCGTCGCCTTCACCGCCACCGAGTACGACCAGCGCGAGGACGAGGCCGTGGCCTCGCTGTTCGTCGTCCCGACCGACGGCTCCCGCGAGCCGCACCGCCTGACGAGCGCGTCCGGCGCCTCCGCGCCGGCGTGGGGCCCCGAGGGCGACCGCCTCGCGTTCGTGGCCGCCCGCGACCGCGACGCCGAGCGGCGCGTCGGCTGGCGGGACCGGGAGGAGGAGAGCGACGGAGACGAGGCCGAAACGGCGGACGACGAGAACGGCGCGTCCGGCGACGACGCGTCCGGCGAGGACGACGAGGCGGGCGACGACGAGGGCGAGGGCGCGCCCGGCGACGACGAGCCCAAGCCGCAGGTGTGGCTGTTCGACCTCGCGCTCGGCGGCGACGCGCGGCAGGTCACGGAGCGCGACGAGGGCGTCGCCGACTTCGACTGGTCGCCGTCGGGCGACCGGCTAGCGATCGAGTCGCGCGACCCGACCGACGAGGAGACCGACTACCTCGACCAAGTGCGCGAGGAGGGCGGGCCGATCGAGACGACCCGCCTCCAGCACAAGCTGAACGGCGTCGGCTGGACCGACGAGGTGACGCCGTACCTGTTCGTCGTCGACCTCGACGATCCCGAGAGCGACCCGCGCCGGCTCGACGACGCGTACGGCGGCGGCGCCTTCCAGGACGTGACCGGGATGGACCCTCACTGGGGCGACGACGGCCGGATCGCGTTCACCTCCTGCCGGCTCGACCGCCCCGACGACACCACGGTCCGCGACGTCTACGCGGTGTCGCCCGAGGGCGGCGACGCCGAGCGGCTCACCGGCGGCGACCGCTCTCACGGCGTCCCGACGTGGCGCCCCGGCGCCGGCGAGCTGGTGACGGTCGCGAGCGACCCCGACGACCCGCCCGCGCCGGCCGAGGTGTACCTCGTCGACGGCGACGCGGACGGCGAGGGGGACGCCGAGAGCGTCGCCTCTCTCACCGTCGACCTCGACCGGACGGTCGCCCGCGGCGGCGCGCCGCGCTGGGTCGACGGCGCGATATACGTCCCGATCGCCGACGAGAGCCACACGCGGCTGGTCCGCGTGGAGACCGACGGCTCCGTCGAACGCGTCTTCGCGGCGCAGGGCCGCGACCGCGCGCTGGCCGGCTTCGACGTCTCGGCCGACGGGTCGACGTCGGTGATGATCCTCTCGGACCCGATCGACGGATCCGACCTGTACGCGGTCAACGCCGGCGACCTCGACGACGGATCCGACCCGCCGGCGGAGCCCGAGTCGTTCCGCCGGCTCACGGCCGTCAACGAGTCGCTGATCGACGAGTTCGCGATGCCGGAGGCCACGCGCGTCGGGTGGGAGTCGGACGGCTGGACGCTCGACGGCGTCGTGTATCACGACCCCGAGATCGAGCCGACCGGGGGCGACCACCCGCTCGTGGTCGCGATCCACGGCGGACCGATGTCGTACGACGAGCCCGTGTTCAGCTTCGCGCACGCCGCGCTGACCAGCCGGGGGTACCTCGTGTTCCGACCGAACTACCGCGGGGGCACCTCCCGCGGCCGGGAGTTCACCGCGGAGCTGACCGGCGCCTGGGGAACCGCCGAGGTCGACGACATCGCTGCGGGCGTCGCGTCGCTCGCGGACCGGGGCTGGGTCGACCCCGACCGCGTGTTCGGTCACGGCTTCTCGTACGGCGGGATCGCGCAGGGGTTCCTCGTCACCCGAGAGCCCGACCTCTTCGCCGCCGCCGCGCCGGAGCACGGCATCTACGACCTCCGGTCGGCGTTCGGCACCGACGACACCCACACGTGGTTCGAGGCCGAGTACGGGCTCCCGTGGGAGAACCCGGAGGCGTACGACGCGTCGACCGCGATCCTCGACGCCGGGAGCATCGAGACGCCGCTGCTCGTGATGGCCGGCGGCGAGGACTGGCGGTGCCCGCCCTCCCAGTCCGAGCAGCTGTACGTCGCGGCCCGGAAGCAGGGGGTCGACGCCGAGCTGGTCGTCTACCCGGACGAGCACCACAACATCGGCGACCCGGACCGGGCGATCCACCGGCTGGAGAAGATCCTCGACTGGTACGAGACGCACGACTCGGCGGCGGACGGCGGCGACTGAACGGCGGTCGGCGTCGCCGCAGAGGGGGCCTTCGGGCTCAGTGCTCGACGAACTCCACGAGTACCCCGCCCGTCGACCGCGGATGGAGGAACGCGACCTCGTGGCCCCACGCTCCCGGACGCGGCTCCTCGTCGACGAGGTCGACGCCGAGGTCGCGGGCGCGGTCCAGCGCCCCGCGGAGGTCGTCGGTCGCGAGCGCGACGTGGTGGATCCCCGGCCCCTCCCGGTCGAGGTAGTCGGCGATCGCGCCGCCGTCGTCGGGCTCGAGGAGTTCGAAGTAGCCGCCGTCGAGTTCGAGGAAGACGACGTCCATCCCGTCGAACGTCTCCTCGTGCGCGATCGGCGCGTGGAGCAGGCCCTCGAACAGGTCCGCGAGGTCGGCGGCGTCGCGCGTCGCGACGCCGACGTGATCGAATCGCATACGACTCGGATCCGGCGCCGCCGACTTATAAGAACCGAGCGACGGTCGGGTCCCTCGCTCCGCTCACCGGAATCAAAAGGTTTGGGTAGGCCCCGCGGGAATCGAGGATCGACTCTACCAGTGAGCGACTCACAGACCGACGCGGCGACGGAGCAGATGACGTCGCGGAACATCCTCGGCTCGCTGCTCGAGAGCGCGCTCCACGAGATGAATCGGGAGCGCTCGGGGCTGCTGCTCTCCGGGCTGTCGGCGGGGCTCGACATCGGGTTCGGCCCGCTGATGATGGCGGTGATCCTGACGCTCTCGCCGGGGAGCTTCGGCGACCTCGGGACCGAACTGCTGTTGGCGAGCGTCTACTCCATCGGGTTCATGTTCGTCATCCTCGGCCGCTCGGAGCTGTTCACCGAGCACACGACGCTGGCCGTGATCCCGGTGCTCGATCGGCAGGCGTCGGTCAGGCAGTTGGGCCGGCTCTGGGGGTGGGTGTACGTCGGGAACCTCGCCGGCGGTCTGCTGTTCACCCTGCTCGTGACCCTGTTGATGCCGGAGCTCGGCGTCGTCGATCCCGAGTCGTTCGAGACCATCGCCCTGAAGCTCGTCGACCACGACCTCCCGTGGCTGTTCGTCGGCGGGGTCTTCGCCGGCTGGCTAATGGGCCTGCTGGCGTGGCTCGTGACGGCGGCGCAGGAGACGACCGCCCGAATCCTCCTCGTGCTGATCGTCACCGGGACGATCGGACTGCTTCACCTCCCGCACTCGATCGCGGGCAACGTCGAGGTGCTGTTCGGGCTGATCGTCTCGGACGCGATCTCGCTGTCCGACTACGTCGGGTTCCTCGTGCTGTCGACGGTCGGCAACGCCTTCGGCGGCGCGGTGTTCGTCGCGTTGCTGAAGTACGGTCACGTCGTCCGCGGCGCGGACTGAGGACCGGCGGCGCGGCGGTGGCCGGAGCGGTCGACCGTCGTCGAGATTTATATCGGTGGTCGACGAATCGGCCCTGTATGGAGCTCTCCAACACCGAATCGATCGCCGGCAAGGAAGTGATCGAGACGCTCGGGCTCGTCCGCGGGAACACGGTCCGCGCTCGCAACGTCGGCCGCGACATCACGCAGGGACTCCGCAACCTCGCGGGCGGCGAGCTGAAGGGGTACACCGAGCTGATGACTGACGCCCGGGATCAGGCGCAGGACCGCATGATCGAGGAGGCGGAGGCGCTCGGCGCCGACGGCGTGATCAACGTCCGGTACACGACCTCCTCGATCGCCGACAGCGGCGCGGAGATCCTCGCGTACGGGACCGCGGTGCGGCTTCGGTAGGTCGCCGCCCTACCGCCCCGGCTTGTACTCGCCGAACTCGTCGCGGAACACGTCCGATATCTCCTGGACCGTCGCGTACGCCTTCACGGCGTCGACGACGTGCGGCATCACGTTCTCGGTGCCCCGCGCGGCCTCGCGAAGCGACCCGAGCGCGTCCGCCACCGCGTCGTCGTCGCGGTCGGCCTTCACCTCCTGCAGGCGCTCGCGCTGGTTCTGCTCCTGCTCGGGGTCCACCTCTTCGAGGTCCATCTCCGGCTCCTCGTCGACCGCGTACTCGTTGACCCCGACGATGATCCGCTCTCCCTCCTCGACCTCCCGCTGGCGCTCGAAGGCGACGTCCTGTATCTGCCGCTGGACCCACTGGCTCTCGACCGCCTCTAACATTCCGCCGCGGCGGTCGACCTCGTCGAGGATCTCGAACGCCTCCTCCTCGATCCCGTCGGTGAGGCTCTCCACGTAGTACGACCCGGCCAGCGGGTCGATCGTGTCGGCCGCGCCGGACTCGTGCGCGAGGATCTGCTGGGTGCGAAGCGCGGTCCGGACCGACTTCTCGGTGGGGAGCGCGAGCGCCTCGTCTTTCCCGTTCGTGTGGAGGCTCTGCGTTCCGCCCAACACGGCCGCGAGCGCCTGATACGCGACGCGGACGACGTTGTTCTCGATCTGCTGGGCGGTGAGGGTGGAGCCGCCGGTCTGGGTGTGGAACTTGAGCTGTTTCGACTTGGGGTTCTCCGCGTCGAACCGCTCCTCCATGATCTTCGCCCACATGCGCCGGGCGGCGCGGAACTTCGCGGCCTCCTCGAAGACGTTGTTGTGGGCGTTGAAGAAGAAGGAGAGCTGCGGGGCGAACTCGTCGACGTCGAGGCCGGCGTCGATCGCGGCCTGCACGTACTCGATGCCGTCGCCGAGGGTGAACGCGACCTCCTGGGCCGCGGTCGAGCCCGCCTCGCGGATGTGGTACCCCGAGATGGAGATCGTGTTGAAACTAGGGGTCTCCGCGGCGCAGAAGTCGAAGATGTCCGTGATCAGCCGCATCGACTGCTTCGGCGGGTAGATGTAGAGGTTCCGCGCGATGTACTCCTTCATGATGTCGTTCTGGATGGTGCCCCGGAGCTCCTCGCGCGGGACCCCTTGCTCGTCGCCCATCGCGACGTACATCGCGAGGAGGACGGCCGCGGGGGCGTTGATCGTCATCGACGTCGACACCTCGTCCAAGGGGATCCCGTCGAAGACCGTCTCGAAGTCGTCGAGGGTGTCGATGGCGACGCCCGAGCGCCCCACCTCGCCCTCGGCCATCGCGGCGTCGGAGTCGTACCCCATCTGCGTCGGGAGGTCGAACGCCATCGAGAGCCCGGAGGAGCCCTCGTCGATGAGGTAGTTGAACCGCTCGTTCGTCTCCGCGGCGGTGCCCATCCCCGCGTACTGGCGCATCGTCCAGAGCCGGCCGCGGTGCATCGTCGAGTAGACGCCGCGCGTGTACGGCTCCTCGCCCGGGTTCCCGACGTCCTCGCGGTAGTCGTGGTCGGGGACGTCGGCGGGGGTGTACAGCGGGTCGACCTCCTGGCCGCCCGTGTCGGTGGTGAACGTCTCCTTGCGCTCCCCGAACCGGTCGACCGTCTCGCCGTAGGTCCCGGACTCCCACGACTCCTTGGCCTCCCGAATCTCGGCCAGTTCCTCAGGATCGTACATTAGTGAACCAGTCGTCCGAACGCGACTTAACCCTTTTCGGGAATGGCGTAACGCCGACAGTTCGACGACGGCGACGGGGCGAGGGAGAACCCCTCCGCCTGCGACCGGGGCGGACCGCCGGCGACGACGCGACCGGCGGGGTCAGACGGGTCGGCCTCCGGTACTCAGACCCCGAAGGTGGCTCGGAGCATGTCCCGCGTCCCGGGTCCGAGCCCGACGGCCAGCACGGTGATGAGCAGCATCAGCGTGTAGCGCGGCGACTCCTCGAACATCTCGCCGTTGAACACCCAGACGACGAACGTCGCGGCCGCGAGCTTGACGAGGAGGAACGGCCACGCGTCGCCGGTGACGGCGAGGACCGAGTCCGGGAGGAGCCGCCCGGTCCAGTTCACGATCAGCGCGTTGACGACGTGTTTCGGCACGAGGTTCGCGGTCCCGGTCAGCGCCGGCATCCAGTTGAGCCCGATCACGTTGGCGACGCCGTCGATCGCGTGGCCCCAGATGATGACGATCCCCGCGGCCCCCGTCCCCTGCCGGACCGTCGGTTCGTACGCGGTCGCGAGCTTCCAGGTGGCCGCCGTCGAGACGGTCGCGAGGAGCAGCGTGAGCGCGAGCACCTGCGGGTAGAACTCGACGTAGTCGGTCGCGGCGGCGAGGTACGAGAGGTAGCCGACCGAGGCCGCGAGGGCGAGCGTCCCCATCGCGAACAGCGGTCGGGCGTAGTCGTCGACGACCCCGCGGTCCGCCAGCGCGTACGCCGCGATGACGCAGGCGAGGGTGACCCCGAACGCGGTGAAGTAGATGAACGGGCTGATCAGCACCGCGCTCGCGGGGAAGGGGATCAGCGGCTCCGTGCCGGCGCGGACCGCGGCGACCCCCGAGTCCTCGACGGTGCGGAGCGCGCCGCCGAGCAGCATGAACGGGAACAGCGCGTAGAAGAACCGCAGCTCGTCGCCGATATCCAACCGGCGGAGCAGGAAGACGACGCCGATCAGCATCCCGAGCAGAACGACCACGTAGCTCACCGTCGAGACGGTGGTGTACCCCGGGAACGCGACGACTTCCCCAGCGTCGACGGCGGCCTGACACGCGCCCGAGCCCCCGAGCAACTCCGTGCCGCCAGCGTCCCGGACGGCGCACTGCGCCCCCTGCCCGTCGGCGACGACCGGTCCCCAGAAGTACCGCCAGACGAACCGATCGTACACGGCTCGCGGGAAGACGACCGATCCGACCGCGAGCAGGAGCGCGACCCCGCCGACGACCGCCGCCCACGCCCGCTCCGGAGACTGCCTGATCCGTCCGGCGACCGGTGTGCTCATGACTCCCGTTCGGAGTGTTCCCGAGTTGAGCGTTCCGGTCCCGGCTCGCCTCGTCGTCGTCCGCGACGGGTCCCCGATGGCGCGACGCGGCGCGGAGCCCCGCTCAGATCGGCGGGCCGTCGGCCTCGAAGTCGGTGCCGAGGATGATCATGGTCTGCGACCGCGAGAACCCGTCCATCTCCGCTATCTCGTCGAACATCAGATCGCGGAGGCTGTCGGTGTCGGCGGCGACGACGCGCAAGATGACGTCCCACTTGCCGGTCGTCAGGTGGATCTCGCTGACGCCGTCGATGTCGCGGAGCCGGTCGAGCGCGTCCTCCTCGCGTCCCTGCTCGATGCGGAGTCCGACGAACGCGCTGACGCCGTAACCGACGGCCTTGGGGTCGACCTCCGCGTGGTACCCCTCGATGACGCCGGCCTCCTCCATCCGCCCCACTCGGTCGTGGACGGTCGCGCTCGACATGTCGATCCGCCGCGCGATCTCCGAGAACGGCGTCCGAGCGTCCTCTTGGAGGATCCTGAGGATGGCGCGGTCCGTCTCGTCGAGTTCCATGGCCGGGCCTACGTCGGGAGCGGACTTTGCAGTTCCGGCGTTTCGACGTCGCTACGGGTTGTATTCTCAACACCTCCGGCCACTCGCCGGGCGGCCGATCTCCGCCCGAGGCGATTCGTCTGAGTACGTCTCGGGCGGGATTCCGTCCGATTACGCCTCGGCCGGAGTCTCGAACGACCCCTCTCGGATGGCCGCTTCCGCCGCCGCGAGCGCCTCGTCGGCGTCGAACGCGTCGACGATCTCCCGCAGCTCCTCGTGAGACGCGTCCGCGAGGTCTCGCGCGTGCGACGCGACGTTCGGCACCGCCCGGATCAGGTTGTCGACGATCGGAACGTCCGCGGTCCGCGGCGACCGACTCCCGGGATTCAGGTCGATCACGATCTCCGTCTTCCCCATCGCGTCGAGCGCCGCCGCGCGGTCGCCGTCCTCCAGCGGGACGACCACGACGTCGGCCGCCTCGATCCCGTCGGCGTCGACGACGCCGCGAGCGTGCGACAGGCCGGGGATCTCCCCGTCGCCGGCCATGCCCTTGACCCGGTCGGCGCCGTGCTCGCGGAGGTGGTCGGCGATGCGCCGGACGCGCTCGTCGGTGTGGTTGAAGAGGTTCACCTCCAGGTCGGCGTCGACCGCCTCGGCGAGCGCGACCGTCTCCGCGGGGGCGAGGGCCGCGACGTTGCCGTTCACCGAGATCACCGGACGGTCGGCCGCCAGCAGGGTCGCCGCGGCGGCGCGCGCGGCGCGGTCGGCGCTCGGGAGGGTCCGCTCGCCGAGGAGGTAGTCGAAGGCCTCCGCGCGTCCCTGGGCGATGAGTCCCTGCTTCGATGTGATCCCCTTCTTCACCCCCTCCTCGATCCGGTGGCGCGTCACGAGCGAGGCGTACCGCGGGTGGTCCTCCGGGACCTCCGTCTCCGTCATACCGGAGCGAGGCGGCGCGCCGATTAAAGTGGACCGTTCGCGGCCACCGTGTGGCTCCGGTACCCGTACGCACAAACGTTAACATGGGTTACTTCGTAGCGCCACACGGGATGGATCGCACTGGCAAGTACACGATCGTGGACGCGTGCAACGACCACGGGGCGATCACGCTCCGTGAATACCCCCGGAACGGGACGCTGTACGTCGTCGAGTACGACGATCCCGACGTGGAGGCCGAGCTGTCGTCGCTCGACGCCGGCACGGTCGTCGAGCTCGACCTGCGGCGCGCTGGTCGCCGGGGCAACGCGTGGTGCGCGGAGTCCGCGCGGCCGGTCGATCCGGCGTAACGCGGCGGATCGATGCGGCTTCGCGCGCGGTCGGTCCGTCCGCTTCGACGTCCCCGCTTTTTCCCCGCTCAGGCCACCCCGATACGCTCGCGGTACGTCCCGTACTCCGCCTCGAACACCGCCATGATCTCGCCCATCGTCGCGTACGCCTTCACCGCCGCGACGATCGCGGGCATCACGTTCTCGCCGGCGTCGACCGCGTCGCGGAGGTCGTCCAAGGCGGCGTCGACCGCGTCGTCGTCGCGCTCCGCCTTCACCGACTCGAGCCGGTCGAGCTGGCGCTCCCGGGTCGTCTCGTCGACCCGGAGCAGGTCCGGCTCCGTGTCCTCTTCGACCTGATAGGCGTTGACGCCGACGACGGTCTCCTCGCCCTCGTCGACCCGCTCTTGGTACTCGTAGGAGGCCTGCTGGATCTCGCGGTGGAAGTACCCCTGCTCGATCCCGGCGAGCACCCCGTCGCGGACCGACCCGTCGCCCATCTCTCGGATCTCTTCGATATACGCGGTCGCCTCCGCCTCCACCTCGTCCGTGAGCGCCTCCACCGCGAAGGAGCCGCCCAGCGGGTCGACGATGTCGGCCGCGCCCGACTCCTCCGCGATGATCTGCTGGGTGCGGAGCGCGACCCGCACGGCCCGCTCGGAGGGGAGCGCCAGCGCCTCGTCGAAGGAGTTGGTGTGGAGGCTCTGGGTTCCCCCCAAGACGCCCGCCAGCGCCTGTAGCGTGACGCGGACGACGTTGTTCAGGGGTTGCTGGGCCGTCAGCGACTGGCCCGCGGTCTGGGTGTGGAACTTCAACTGCTTCGAGGCGTCGGCCTCGGCGCCGTACCACTCGTCCATGATCCGCGCGTAGATCCGACGGGCGGCGCGGAACTTCGCGACCTCCTCGAAGATCGAGTTGTGCGAGTTGAAAAAGAAGGAGAGCTGCGGGGCGAACGCGTCGACGTCGAGCCCGCGGTCGAGACACGCCTCGACGTACGCGAACCCGTCGGCGAGGGTGAAGGCGAGCTCCTGGACCGCGGTCGAGCCCGCCTCGCGGATGTGGTACCCCGACACCGAGATCGGTTTGAACGAAGGGGTCTCGTCGACGGCGAACTCGATCGTGTCCGTCACCAGGTCGAGGGAGGGCTCCGGCGGGATCACCCACTCCTTCTGCGCGATGAACTCCTTCAGCATGTCGTTCTGGAGGGTCCCCCGAAGCTCCTCGCGCGGGACCCCTTGCTGGTCCGCGATGGCGACGTACATCGCGTAGATCACCGGCGCGCTGGGATTGATGGTGAAGGAGGTGGACACCTCGCCGACGTCGATCCCGTCGAAGAGGACCTCCATGTCTCGGAGCGTGTCGACGGCGACGCCCTCCTTGCCGACCTCGCCGAGCGACATCGGGTCGTCGGAGTCGAGCCCCATCAGCGACGGCATGTCGAAGGCGGTCGAGAGCCCGGTCTGGCCCTCGTCGATGAGGTAGCGGAAGCGCTCGTTCGTCTCCTCGGCGGTGCCGAACCCCGCGAACTGCCGCATCGTCCACGTCCGGCCGCGGTGCATCGTCGGGTAGACGCCCCGGGTGTACGGCTCCTCGCCGGGGAAGCCGAGGTCCTCGCCGTAGTCGAGGTCGGCCACGTCCGCGGGGGTGTACAGCCGGTCGACCTCGTGGTTCGACACCGTCGCGAACCGCTCGTTCCGCTCGCCGTGCCGGTCGAGGGTCGGGTCGAGCGTCTCCGCCTCCCACGACTCCTTGGCCTCGCGGATTTCGGAGAGCTCCTCGTCGTCGTACATGCCGCCCGCTACCCGCCGGACTCATATAAATATTCATTACAATTTGCCGCGCGGCCGGCCGGATTCGCCGGCGGTCCGAATCGCCACCGACCGTTATGAGGGCTCGGAGTCAATCCCCACCCATGACCGACCCATCGGAGTCCCCGACGCCGCCCGAAGGATTACCGCCGAAGCTCGTCAAGCAGCTGAAAAACTGCACACCGGAGGAGCTCCGTAAGGCGATCGTCCACGCGCAGGAGCTGCTGCACTACCACGAGGAGACGGAGCTCCCGGTCGACGCGGAGGCCGGCGAGGACATCCTGCGCGTCACCGAACACGAGGGATACACCGAAGTCGTGAAACAGTACTCCTGTCAGGAGGGCTGTGACGACTGTCCGCACGGGCCGTACCTCTACCACGTCACCGAAGAGACCCTTCCGAACGGAACTCACGAGACCCACTGGTCGTTCATCGGTCGCGTGAACGCCGACGGGGAGTGACCCCGACCGCGCCGTGGGTTCGATCGCCGTCCGGCGGTGACCGTCGGCGTCGAGCCGGTCACGGGTTCAGCCCCCAGATACCGGCTCGGAGGAACACGAGCACCGGAATGATCTCCAGGCGGCCGATCCACATGTGGAAGAGGAACATCGCCTCCGCCGCCGGCGACATCGACGGGCCGGTGATCCCGGACGAGAGCCCGACGTTCCCCTGTGCGCTCGCGACCTCGAACAGCGCGTCGGCGTAGCCGAACTCCGAGCCGGCGACGTTGACCAGCACGAGGCTCCCGACGACGAGCGCGACGACCCACAGCAGCGTGACGATGGCGGCCTCGCTGAACTCCCGCTCCATCGTCTCGCGGTCCAGCGTGCGGTCGCCGATGCGCGCGGTGACGACGGCGTTGCCCGGGAGGAACACGCGGGAGAACTGCCAGATGATTCCGCGAGCGGCCGTGTACGCACGAATGATCTTGATGCCGCCGACCGTGGACCCGGCGGCGCCGCCGAGCACCATCGCGACGACGACCAACACCTTCGCGCCCGCGACCCAGCTCCCGATCGGCGCCGACTGGAAGCCGGTGGCGGTCAGCGCGCTGATCCACTGGAACGCCGAGTCCCGGACCGCGTCGAGCCCCGCGCCGTCGAGGAGCGGAACCGGGAACGAGAGGAACGACTCCGTCGCGAACGCGCCGGCGGCGACCGGAACGGACGCGACGTTCTGTATCGCGAGCACGGCGACGCCGGCCCCGAGCAGCGCGAACAGCCACCTGGTCTGGAGGTCTGCGACCAGTTCGCGTACGCTCCGGTCCCTGAGCACGACGTAGTGGACCGGGAACGCGATCGCGCCGAGGACCATGATCGGCAACAGCACGACCTCGACCAGGGGGGAGCCGTACGTCGCGATCGAGTTGTCGGTGACGGAGAACCCGCCCGTCGTCAGGCCGGTCATGGCGTGGTTGAGCGCCTGCCAGGCGATTTCGCCGAGCGAGAGCGACTCGGCGTAGTCGCTCTCGCTCGCTCGGATCGCGACGAACAGCATCGCGAACGCCAGCAGGGTGTAGCCGACCACGAGCTTCCAGACCGTCCGGACCGTCGAGACGACGCTCGGGTGGATCTTCTGCTCCCGGGCCTCGCTCCTGTAGAGCGCGTAGCTCCCGCTTCCCGGACGCGAGAGGATGGAGACGGTGAGGACGATGACGCCGACGCCGCCGACCCACTGGATGAACGACCGCCACCACTGCACTGCCCGCGGCAATGACGGCTCGTGGACGGCCATCGTCAGCCCGCTCCCGGTCCAGCCGCTCATGCTCTCGAAGAGGGCATGCAGGGGGTCGCGGAAGTAGGCGAGACTGGAGACCGTCGTGGTCCCTCCGACGGCGATCGGCTCCCACGAGGCCGTGTCCGCGGCGGCGGGGACGAACGCGTCCATGACGGCGGACGGCGTCAGCCACGCCGTGAGGAACAGCGGGAGCGCCCCGAAGACGGCGACCATGAGCCACCCGCCGGCGGCGATCACCATGCCGTGTTTCATCTTCGGGTCTGGGGCGTCGGCGAACCGCCGATTCGCGAGCCCGCCGACGAGGGCCGTCGCGCCGCCCGCGACGAGGAAGCCGAGCGCGGCGTGAAACTCCCGGAACGCGAGGGCGACGACAACGGTGACCGTCATCAGCCCGGCCTCCATCAGGAGGAGCGAGCCGACGTCGCGGGCGATGACTCCCAGGTCGGTCGGGAGCCGGCCGCCGTTCCGCTCGGACATCTCAGTCGTGGTCCTCCTGGTGGCCGAACACGTCCGTCACCTCTGGCGTCGCGCCCTCTCCCGAGTACACCGTGAGCAGGTCGCCGGCCTCGATACGCGTGTTGCCCCGGGGGGTTATGGGCGTCCCCTCCCCGTCGCGCTCGACGGCGATGATGAGGGTCTCGCCGCCGATGAGATCCGCCTCGTCGGCCTCGCGCAGCGTCTTCCCGGCGATCGGCGCGTCCGGACCGACGGTGATCTCGAACACCTCCGCCTCCTCGCCGATGTGCATGAAGTCGACGACCGACGGTCGGCTCACCGCTCGGTAGAGGTACTCCGCGATCAGACTCTGCGGGTTCTGCATCGTGTTGATGCCGATCTGTTCGAACACGTTCATGTGCTCGGGGTTGTGGACGACCGAGACGATGTTCGGCACCGACAGCTCTTGCGCCAGCAGACAGACCATGATGTTCGTCGCGTCCTGATCCGTCGTCGAAATGAGCGCGTCCGCGCGATCGGCCCCGGCGTCGAGCAGCGTCTCCTTCGAAGTCGCGTCGTCGTTGATGACGAGGCAGTCGTACCCCCGGGACGCCCGCTCCGCCCGTTCCTCGTCGCGCTCGATCACGACGACCTCGTTGCCGCTCTCGGTCGCGAGCTTGACGAGCGGCGTCCCGATATCGCCCGCGCCCACGACGATCAGATACATGTGTCAGCGGTTCAGGAGCGACCACCGAAAGCCTACCGCAATCCGCCGAGAGGCGCGGGACCCCGCCCTCAGCGCCCGCCGAACAGCCGCTCCCACAGCGACCGCGAGGACGGCCGCTCCGCGAGCAGCACCGGGGTGTCGAGCGTCTCTATCGTCTCGAACGCCAGCGACCCGCGGACGATCCGCGAGAGCAGTCCGCGCTCGGTCGCACCGACGATAACGAGGTCGTACTCCTCGCCGACGCGACCGATCGTCTCCTCGACGCCGCCCGCCTCGATGCGCAGGTCGGCGTCGCCGAGGCCGTGGCCCGCCGCCCAGTCGGTGAGGAATTCCCGGCCGGCCGCCTCGTCTCCCGGGTCGACGACGTACAGCAGCGAGACGTCCACGTCGATCTCGTCTCGGAGCGCCCTCGCGACCTCGGCGGAGAGGTCGGAGGAGGGACCGCCGGCGGTCGGCACGAGCACCCTCGAGAGGTCCAGCCGTTCCCCGTCCAAGACGAGGAAGTCGCACGGGAGGTCGTGGGTGAGTTCGTCCAGCGAGCCCTCGGCGCGCCCACCCGCGAACCGCGTTCCGCCGTAGCCCATCACGACGGTGTCGGCGTCGTTCGTCCGCGCGGCGTCGAACACCTCCTCGATCCCGCGGTGCGAGAGGATCGTCTTCGTCTCGATCGGCACGTCGAACGCCTCGGCGTCCGCGGCCGCGGCGGCCAACAGCTCCTCGGACGAGTCGTCGAGCCCGGTCCGGTTCTCGGCCGCCTTCTCCAGCGACGTCTGGTCCGGAACGGTGACGATGTGCGTCGCGAGCACGCGACCCCCCTCGTGACTCGCGACCGCGCCGGCCAGCGTGACGAGCGCGCTCTCCGTGCGCGGGTTCGACACGGCGACCATCACCGTCGGCCCGTCGGTTCCGACCCCGTTCGCCGCCCCGAACGCGGTCACGACGCCCCCGGTGGCCGCCCGGTCGCTCGTTCGTCCGGTTCGCTCATTTCTCCGTTCGGCTACTCCTCCGTTTGCTCGTCCGATTCCGCCCGCCCGACCCCGCCGTCGCCTCGCGCCTCGGCGGTCGCGTCGCCCGCCTCAGCGGCGTCGGCCGTGACATCGTCAGGGGCGTTCTCCCGTGCCCCGCTCCCGAACAGCCGAGCCCAGACGCCGCGGTCGTCGCGCTTCTCCGCGAGCAGCACGGAACACTCCACGTCTTCGAGCACCTCCAACACGAGCGAGCCGCTCACCAGCCGCGAGAGCAGCCCCTTCTGAGTCGCGCCGATGATAACCATCGTCGCGTCGCGCGCGGCCCGTTCGATCGACTCCTCGATGTCGCCGCTCTCGACGCGGAGCGTCGCGTCGGCGAGGTCGTGCTCGGCGGCCCACCCCATGAGGAAGCGCCGTCCGGCGCTCTCGTCGTCGGCGACGTGCAGCAGCGTGACCTCGCCGTCGAACTCCGTCTGGAGCATCTTGGCGACCGCGCCGGAGAGGTCCGAGGCCGGTCCGCCGGCGGTCGGCACGAGGATCCGCGAGGGGTCGAACCCGCGGTCGCGGAACACGAGGAAGTCCGACGGGAGCGAGTGCGCGAGCTCGTCGACCGCCGTCTCCGCGCGCCCGGGCGACCCGTGCGAGTCCTCGCCCCAGCCCATCACGGTCATGTCGGCGCCGTAGGTCCGGGCCGCGTCGAACACCTCCTCGAACACGCGGTGCGAGAGGACGACGTGCGTCTCCACGTCGACGCCGAACGTCTCGGCGTCTTCACGGGCCTTATCGAGGAGACTGTGCGCCGCATCGTGGGCGCCGCGGTCGCGGGCGGCCTCCAGCGACGTCTGGTCCGGGACGTTCGCGATGTTGACCGCGACGACCGTCCCGTTTCGCTGCTTGGCGATGGCCGACGCGAGCGTGATCAGGTGCTCCTCGGTCGCGGGGTTCGCGAGCGGCACCATCACGCGGTAGTCGTCGCCGCTCGGCTGGACCGACGTGGCCGCCGACACGGCGGCCTTGGGCAGCTCGTCGGAGCGGTCGAGGATCCACGCCCCCAGCACGCCGCGCGCCTCCACCTTCCGGCGGGCGTACAGCAGGTACCAGAGCAGGGCGAAGGCGACGAGGCCGAACGAGATCAGGATGATCGTCGGGTCAATGTAGATGATCAGCGCGAACGACGACAGCGTCCCGATGATCGGAACGGCCGGGTAAAACGGGACCTCGAAGTCGGGGTCGTACCCCTCGACCCCCGACTCGCGCATCACGATGAGCGCGATGTTGAGCAGGCCGTAGACGATGAGGTGGAGCACGGATCCCATCGTCGACAGCGACTCGACGCCGCCGGCGACGAGGAACACGAGGATGAGCGCGCCTGTGAGCGCGATCGACTTGTACGGGGTGCCGAAGCGATCGTGGATCTCGTTGAGCTTCGGCGTGACGATCTTCTCGCGGCCCATCGCGAAGTTGATCCGCGACGACGAGAGGATCGAGGCGTTCGCCGAGGAGGCGGTCGCGAGCAGGCCGCCGATCAGGAGCATCCCGGCGCCGACGGCGCCCAGCGAGAAGCCGAACACCTGGTAGTTGCCGAAGAGGAGGCGGGCGGCGTCGACCACCGCGGTCTCGTTGTTCGCGACGAGCTCGTTCGGGACCGCCGCGAGCAGCACGACGAGGAACAGCGCGTACACGACCGTGACGATCACGACCGAGCCGAGGACCGCGAGCGGGAGGTTCCGCCCGGGGTTCTTGATCTCCTCGGCGACCGAGGTGATCTGGACGAAGCCGAGGTACGAGACGAAGATGATCCCCGTCACCGGGAGCACCTGGCTCGTCGTCCCCGGCGGCGCGATCGGCCGCAGCGACTCCATGTCGGCGTTCAGCAGCCCGACGACGGTGAAGACGGCGAGGATGCCCAAAAGCGACATGACGATGACGATCTGGAGCCCGCCCGTCTCCTTCGCGCCGAAGTAGTTGACGGCGATGAACAGCAGCGCGCCGGCGAGCCCGATCACTTGGGCGGCCTCCAGCGTCACCGGGCCGAGCCCGACCGGCCCGAGCCCGAGGAGCGCGTTGACGTACTCGCCGAAGCCGTACATGTAGAACGCGGAGGCGAACGCGAGCCCGAGCCAGTTCGCCCACCCGGCGACGGAGCCGAACATGGGCCCGAGCGCCCGGTTGACGTAGAAGTACGCGCCGCCGGACTTCGGCATCGCCGTCCCGAGCTCGGAGGCTGAAAGCGCCGTGAACAGGGCGATGACGCCACCGAGGACGAACGTGGCCGCCGCGAGGGGACCGGCCCGCGCGACCGCGGTCCCGGGGAGCACGAAGATGCCGGCCCCGATCATCGTCCCGATCCCGATCGTGAGCGCGGCGAGGGGACCGAGGTCCTTGGCCAGCTCCTCGTCGCTCATTCGGTGGATCCCTCGCGCGGGAGCGCGACCACGGGCACGTGAGACTCCGTCACGAGCCTCGTAGAGCGGTCGCCCGAGAGGAACTGCATCAGGCGGTTCCCGCCCCGAGACCGGTAGGCGATGGCGCTCGCGCCGACCTCGTCGACGGCGTCGAAGATCGCGCCGACGACGTCCCGTGAGTAGGCGGTGTGTTCCTCGGCGTCCGGGAATACGGTTCGAACTGCGGCGTAGGACTCGTCGGCCAGCTCTTCCGACTGTTCGACCGGCGTCTTGTCGGGGACGCCGCCGCCCTTCTCGACGACGTGTAGCGCCGTCACCTCGGTCGGTCGATACGGCTCGAGCGCAATCGCCGTCGCCAGCGCGTCCTCCTCGTTGGCGACTGGCAGGAGGACGTGGCCGAGCAGATCCCGCTCCTGCGGTTGGTCGGTGCTCGTCATACGAACACTCATATCCTCGTCAGTTAAGAAGATACGCTCTCCGAGGTCACGGCGTTAGATCGGCGTAAGTACTGTCTCCGTCGGTCTGAATGCGCTCTTCGTGCTCCCGACACGGATCGTCACCGATCATCGACGCCGGCGACGAACAGCGCGAGCACGGGGACGATCTCCAGCCGACCGATCCACATCAGCCCGATCATCAGCAGCTTCGTCGTGTTCGGCAGGAACTCGTAGCTCCCGAAGGGGCCGAGCGGCCCGAGCCCCGGTCCGATGTTCCCGATCGTCGCCAGCGAGGCCGCGAACGCCTCCGTACCGGTGAGCGCCTCTCCGACTCGCGCCGTGTCGATTTCGATGAACACGGCCGCGAGCGCGAACAGCAGGAAGTACAGCATCGTGAACACCAGAATCCCGCGGATCACGTCCTCGTCGACCACCTCGCCGCCGAGTCGTACCGGTCGGACGACGTCGGGATTCGCCGTCGTGTACAGCTCCCGGCGGAGCGTCTTCAACAGGATGAGCCACCGGATGATCTTGATCCCGCCGCCGGTCGAACCCGCCGAGCCGCCGAGGAACATCGCGAACAGCAGAACGAACTGCGTCTGGGTGTCCCACTGCGCGAAGTCCGCGGTGGCGAACCCGGTCGAATTCAACAGCGAGGCGATCTGAAAGGCGCCCTGTCTGAGCGCGTTCTCCGTGACGCCTTCGGTGATCCCGCCGATTTCGGTCGCGGGTGCTCCGCCGTAGAACAGGCCGATCGCGAGCACCGCCGCGAACCCGGTCACCAGCCCGAGGTACATCCGGAACTCGGAGTTCTCGAACATCCGCGTGGGATCGTCGCGGAGCACGAACCAGAACAGCGCGAAGTTCACGCCGGCGATCACCATGAACGGGACGAACACCCACTGGACGACGGGCGAGAACGCCGCGATGCTCTCCGCCTGCGGCGAGAACCCGCCCGTCGGAAGCGTCGAGAAGCCGTGGGCGATCGCGTTGTACAGGTCCATGTTCGGCGCGAGCGGCGTGAGGCCGAGTCCGAACAGGATCGCGATCAACGCGGCCGTGAAGCCGGCGTAGATCAGCCAGAGCGCCCGCGCCGTCTCGGCGATCCGCGGCGTGAGCTTCTGGAGTCCCGGCCCCGGCGCCTCGGACTTCATCAGCTCCGCGCCGTTGACCGCCAGCTGCGGGAGGATCGCGACCATCAGCACGATGATCCCCATCCCGCCGAGCCACTGCGTGAGCTGCCGCCACATCAACACGGCGTGCGAGTGCCGCTCGAAGCTGATCTCCGCGGTCGCCGTCGCGCCGGTCGTGGTGAAGCCGCTCATCGACTCGAACAGCGCGTTCACGGGGTGCCCGAGCGCCGAGGCGGTCCCGTACCCGGCGATGACGTACGGGATCGCGCCGACGATCGCGGCCATCAGCCACGCGAGCGAGACGACCGCCAGCGCGTCCCGCGGTCCGAGATCCGGCTCGTCGTCGAGCCGCTCCATTCCCGCGCCGATCGCGACGCCGAGGGCCAGCGAGACCGCGAACGCGATCGCGTCCTCCCCGTAGATCAGCGCCACGACGAGCGGGACGCTCATCGAGGCCGAGAGGTATTTGACGACGCTCCCGGTGTAGCTCAGCGTCGCCCGCGTGTCGACCGTGGTTCGCGTCATGAATGCCCCGTAGGGATACCGATATCAGTCGTAGCCTTCCCACGCGCAAAGAAGTCGTCGATGGCCGGACCGGCCGGCGGCGAGCGGTTATTCACGCCCGAATGCGTGCCCGTCATGACGTCCAGAACGCCTTCGTGAACAGCACGAGCACGGGGATGATCTCGATCCGGCCGATCCACATCAGGACGATCATCACGGCGCGGGTGCTTATCGGGAAGGAGGCAAACGTCCCGTACGGGCCCGCGTCGCCGAACGCCGGGCCGATGTTGAGGAACGTCGTCGCCGCGGCGCCGAGCGCCTCGAACTCGTCGATCCTGAGGTTCGCCCGCTCCGCGTCGACGACGATGACGATCGCGAGCAGGAAGAAGATCACGATGCTCAACAGGAGGTACGCGTAGATGTCGCGGATCGCGCCCTCGTCGATCGACTTCCCGGAGATCCGGACCGGTCGCACCGCCTCCGGGTGGACGGCGGTGAAGAGATTTCGTTTGAACGTCTTCAGCGCGACCAGCCACCGCAGCGACTTGATCGAGCAGGTGGTCGACCCGACCATCCCGCCGATGAACATCCCCATGAACAGCATGTGCTTCGCCGCGGGCGCCCACAGCACGTAGTCGGTGCTCGCGTACCCCGTCGTCGTCACGATGGACGCGACGTTGAAGACGGCGTGGCGGATCGTCGCCTCGGCGCCGAAGGCGGTTCCCGGATCGAGGAACAGGCTGAAGGCGACGATCGACGCCAGCGTCCCCATCGCGCCGAGGTAGAAGTGAAATTCCTCGTTCTTTAAAAGGCGCATCGGCTCGCCGTTGATGGCGAAGTAGATGAGGACGAAGCTGGTCGACCCGATCACCATGAACGGGACGACCGCCCACTGGATGAGCGGGTGGAACGCCCCGACGCTCAGCGGCTCCGGCGAGAACCCGGCGGTCGCGACCGACGTGAACGCGTGTGCGACCGCGTTGTACAGGTCCATCCGGGGGTCGACGGCGAGACCGAGCGAGTAGTAGACGGCGACCGCGAGCCCCGTGAGCCCGAAGTAGATCCCCCAGATGAGCTGTGCAGTCTGCGAGATCTTCGGCGTGAGCTTGTTGACGTCTTGGGTCTGTGACTCCGTCTCCATGAGCTGTGCCCCGCCGACGCCGAGCTCGGAGAGCACCGCGGTCGCCAGGATGAGGATGCCGAGCCCGCCGAGCCACTGGATCACCTGCCGCCACATCATGACGGACCGGGAGTGGATCGAGAAGTCGCGGAGGACCGTCGCCCCCGTCGTCGTCAGCCCGCTCATCGACTCGAACATGGCGTTTACGGGATGCGCGACGGTCCCGACGCCCGCGACCACGAAGGGGATCGCGCCGACCGCGGCGACGAGGAACCAGATCATCGCCACCGCGAGGAACGCCTCGCGCGGCCCGAGGTTCTCCTCCGGGTCTTGCACCGACCGGAACGCCGCGCCGAGCGCGAGCGAGACGGCGATCGCCGCGAGGAACGGCAGCGGCGACTCGCCGTAGTAGAGTCCGATCAAAAGCGGGAACGCCAGCGGGACCGGAAGGGCGGCGAGGACGTCGCCCGTGAGTCCGACGCTCGCTCGCCAACCGACTCGGATTGCGGCGCTCACGGCGAGCTCACGCCATCGAGGTGATCGCGCTCACCGAGTCGGACTCCACGAACAGGATGACGTGGTCGCCCGCCCGAAGCACTGTGTCGCCCCGCGGCGTGACGAGCTCGCGTCCCCGGGTGATCGCGCCGATGACGAACCGGGCGTCCGTGTCGGCGACGATCTCCGAGATCGGCCGTCCGACGAGTCCGCACCCCTCGGTGAGCTCGAGCTCGAGGACCTCCGCCTGGTCGTTCTCCAGCACGGCGATGTTCTCCGCGACGCTCTCGTAGGTGAACCGCGTGATCTCCTCGGCGGTCACGGTTCGGGGGTTGATCGCGATGTCGATTCCGATCTCCTCGAAGACGGTGACGTAGTCCGGGCTGTCGACGACGGCGATCACGCGGTCGACGCCGAGTCGCTTGGCGAGCACGGAGATGAGGAGGTTCTTCTCGTCGGAGCGGAGGGCGGTGACGACGATGTCGGCCTCGTCGACGTGCTCGCGCGCGAGGAACTCCGTGTCGGTCGCGTCGTGTTCCATGACGACCGTGTTCGGGAGGTTCTCGGCGAGCCAGCGCGCGC
Source organism: Halorubrum sp. Ea1 (assembly GCF_002252965.1). Lineage (NCBI taxonomy): Archaea > Methanobacteriati > Methanobacteriota > Halobacteria > Halobacteriales > Haloferacaceae > Halorubrum > Halorubrum sp. Ea1. The sequence continues at coordinate 123,782 of NZ_NHPG01000022.1, read as the reverse complement.
GGTCGGGGTCCTGTTCTATCAGCCGCGGCCTGAAGTCGCGCTTCTCGAGGAGCCTGGCCGTCTGATACCCGATCTCGCTCCCGCCGACGACGACGATCTCGTCGGCGCGGCCGGGCGTCGTCTCCGGGGCGACGTCGGTCGCGAACGCCTGGACGCTCTCGGGGCTTCCGATCACCACCGCGCGGTCACCGACTCCGATGTCGGTGTCGCCGCGCGGCATGATCATCTCGCCGTCGCGGAACAGCCCCACGAACGTGAGCGACTCGAAGCGGTCCGCCTCCGAGACCGTCTGTCCCGCCACGGGGCTCCCCTCGGCGATCTCGAACTCGGCCATCTGGACCAGCCCGCTCGCGAACGGATCCACGTCGATCGCCGCCGGGAGGCCGATGACGCGGACGATGTTCTCCGCGGTCAGCAGGTCCGTACACACCATGAAGTCGACGCCGAACGCACCGTCGCTGCGCTCCCACGTCCGGAGGAACTCGGTGCTCTTCACGCGGGCGATCGTGAACGGCTCCCCGAACGTCTTCGCGGCCCCGCAGGCGACGAGGTTCGTCTGGTCGTTGTCAGTGCAGGCGATGACCATGTCCGCGCGGCCGACCTCCGCCGCCGTCTGGATCTCGGAGGTCGTCCCGTCGCCGGCGATGGTGAGGACGTCGAGCTCGTACTTCAGCTGTTCCGCGCGCTCGGGGTCGACGTCCACGACCACGACCTCGTGGTCCGACGCGAGGCTCGCAGCGATGCTGGTGCCGACCTCGCCGGCCCCGATGACGACCACGTGCATGGACACAACCAGTTACCGGACCCTGAAGTTCGTTACTATCGGTGTCGCCGCGGTCGCCGGGAGGAGCGGGCTACGAGTCCCCGCCGATCCCGGCCTCCGCCGCCCCGCCGAACGACGAGGGGTCCGTCCACTCGTTCCGCCCGGAGACGGTGCGCTGCGGGAACGGGATCGAGATGTCCTCCTCGTCGAACCGCTTTTTCACCGCCTTCACGTAGTCGGCCCGCGCCTTCACGAAGTCCGCCCGCGACGGGTCGTCGATCCAGATCCGCGACTGCAGGCCGACGTACGAGTCGGCGAGTTCCGTCAGTCGGACCGACGGGGCGGGGTCGTCGAGAATGGCGTCGCTCCGCTCCGCCTCCTCGACGATGATGTCGGTCGCCTTCTCGACGTCGTCCTCGTAGTCGATCCCGAAGACGAACTTCAGCCGGAGCGTCTTCTTCGCGACCGGGTTCTTCACCACGTCGCCGGTGAGCACGGCGTTCGGCACCGTGAGAAGTTCGTTGTCGAACGTGCGGACGCGGGTGACTCGAAAGGAGATGTCCTCTACGACCCCCGAGTTCCCCTGCCACTCGATCCAGTCGCCGATGCGGAACGGCTTGTCGGTGTAGATGAACACGCCCGCGACGAAGTTCTTGATCACGTCCTGAAGCGCGAAGCCGATGGCGAGCGTCGCCGCCGCGGCGATCGTCGCCAGCGACCGGAGGAATCCCTGATATCCCGCCGCCCCGAACGCGACCGTGACGCCCGCGAACAGCACGAGGAACGCGACGATCTTCTGGAGCGGTCGCCGCGCGTGCTCGTCGAGGCCCTGCCTGTCGAAGAGTCGCAGCACGAGCGGCGCGATGACCGCCTTATACAGCAGGTACGTCGCGAAAACGACGGCGAGGAAGATCGCGGCGTCGATGACGATCCCGGTCAGCGGCCGCAAAAACGGCTCCAGCGTCCCCGCGACGGCGACGACGTCGCTCGTACCGCCCGCGGCGCTCATCAGTGGAGTACCGCCGTGTTCCCTCGCGTCTCTACGAGTTCGGCGTCGACGGCGTCGGCCAGCTCCGCGGCGAGCTCGTCGGTCGTGGTCCCGCCTCGGGCCGCCCGGAGGAACTTCACCTTCACGAGCTTGGCGTCGTCGAGCTGGTCGGCCGTCTCGTCGACGACGGCGTCGACGCCCTTCTTCCCGACCCAGACGGTGACGTCGAGGTCGTGCGCTTCCTTGCGGAGCTGTTGATCGCTCATACGTCGTTCACTCGGTCGCGGCAGTTGAACCTTGAGGTTCGCGGACGAGGGGGCCGTTCGGGGCCTGCGGGCGACGCTCGCGTCCGGATCGGCCGCGGTCCCCCTACTCGCGTTCGACCTCGCGCGCCGGTTCCCGGGAGCGCTCTCGACGCACGTACTCGGCGGCGTCTTCCGGCGTCTCCGTCTCGAGGAGCCGGTCGAGCTTCCGCTCGAACTGCTCGTCGGTGAGGTCGCCCTCGGCGTACCGGCTCCGGAGCCGGTCGAGCGCGTCCCGCGTGCCCGCCGGCTCCTCGTCGACCGCGTCGCTCTCCGTGGTCCGGTCGACCGCGGGTCCCTCGGCCCGCTCCGCCTCCTCGTCCCCGTCGAACAGCATCCCGACCACCGGCACGACGACGACGTAGCCGAACAGCATGAGCGGGAGCCACCACTCAAAGCCGAGGAACAGCGCCGCCAGCCACGCGCCCGTCACGACCGTGCCCGCGATCTCGCTCGCGTTTCGCTCGAACCGCTCGCGCAGGGAGGACTCCGCCATCGTGGGGGTCCTCTCGGTGTGGCGACTAAATCGTATCGGCGGCGTCGGGGCGCTCCGTCGGCGCTTCTCCCGTCCGCGGCTAGAGTTAGACTTGTCTAATCTTTTTCTTAGACCCAAAGCGTATTACGTTCCCACCGACAAACGGCTGGTAATGCGCACCGACACGAACGAGGCCGCGGGCCTCTCTCGACGGCGGTTCGCCGGCATCGGCGCCGGCGTCCTCGCGGGGGGTCTCGCCGGCTGCACGGGAAACGCCGCCGATCCGGGAGACGGCGGCGGCGGAAGCGACGGTGAGGGCGCCGACGCCGGAGAGTACACGGTCGTGGCCTCTTTCTTCACGTTCTACGACTTCGCCGACACGCTCGCCGAGGGGACGGTCCTGAACGTCGAGAACCTCGTGCCGACGGGCCTCCACGGTCACGGCTGGGAGCCGGACCCGTCGATCCAGCGGCGGATCACCGACGCCGACGCCCTGGTCCACGTCGGGCCCGACTTCCAGCCGTGGGTCGACCGCGCGATCGACACGCTGGAAGCGGAGACGACGGAGACGGCGCTTATCAACGCCCGCGCCGGGGTCGAGCTGCTCGACCTCGCCGACTCGCTCACCGAGGACGAGGCGGTCGAGGACGCGAAGGACCCGCACTTCTGGCTCGACCCCCAGCGCGCGAAGGTCGCGGTCGAGAACATCGCGGACGGGCTCGCGGCGCTCGCTCCCGACGACGAGGCGACGATCCGCGAGAACGCCGACGCGATCGACGCGGAGCTCGACGCGCTCGACGAGGAGTGGACGGCCGTCTTCGACGCCGCCGAGCGCGACGTGGCGTTCCTCGCCGCACACAACGCCTTCGCCTACGTCTCGGAGCGCTACGGCGCGACGATCGAGCCGCTGGTGGTGAACCTCGCGGCCAGCAACGACGTCCGGCCGGCCGACATGCAGCGGGCGCAGGACACGATCGCCGCCAACGACATCCGACACATCGGCGCGGCCGTGTTCGAGCCGATCCGGCCGGCGAGACAGCTCTTGGAGCAGACCGACGTCGAGGCGTACTTCCCGGTGACGCCGTACGCCGGCACCGCCGAGTCCTGGGTCGAGCGGGGGTGGGGGTACTTCGAGATCGCCCGTCAGGTGAACCTGCCCACCTTCCGGATCCTCCTCGGTCTCGACGACCCCGAGGACGTGACGTTCGCCGACTACGGCCGGAACTTCGAGCCATGAGCGGTGACACCCCCCTCGTCGACGTCCGCGGGCTGACGTTCGGCTACGCCGCGACGCCGGTCGTCGAGGACGTGGACCTGCGGGTCGACCGGGGCGAGTACGTCGGGATCGTCGGGCCGAACGGCTCCGGGAAGAGCACCCTGCTCCGCCTCCTTCTGGGCCTCCACGAGCCCGACGCGGGGTCGGCCGAGCTGCTCGGTCACCCCGCCCGGGCGTTCGCGGAGCGCGAGCGCGTCGGCTACGTCGCGCAGGACGTGACCGAAGACGAGAAGCGCATGCCGATCACCGTGAGCGAAGTCGTCCTCATGGGGCGGTTCCCGCACGCCGGCTTCGGCCGGGTGACCGCCGCCGACCGCGACCGCGTCCGCGACGCCCTGGCGACGGTCGGCATCGAACACCTCGCCGACCGGAAGATCACCGCGCTCTCGGGCGGGCAGCGCCAGCGGACGTACATCGCGCGGGCGCTCGCCGGCGAGGCCGAACTGCTCGTCCTGGACGAGCCCACCGTCGGCGTCGACGCCGAGTCGGTCGACGCCTTCTTCGACCTGCTCGACGAGCTCGTCGACGACGGGATCACCGTCCTCCTCGTCGAACACGACATCGGCGCCGTCATCGAGCACGCCTCGCGGGTCGTCTGTCTCAACCGCGAGGTGTACTTCGACGGCGAGCCGACCGCGTTCGCCGAGAGCGACGCGCTCGACCGCGCGTACGGGACGAACGTCCGCCGCGAGGAAGGGGGGATCGTCACGTGACCCCCGCCGGTTCCGCGGCCGTCGCGTCGGCGGCGTCGCCCGCCGCCGTCGTCCCGCTCCTCTCCGCGCCGTACGACCTCCTCTCGCGGCTCGTCGGCCTGTGGAGCGACGGGCTCGGCTGGGTCGGCGACCGGCTCGGGATCGCGATGCTGGAGTACGTCTTCATGCACCACGCGTTCCTCGTCGGCGCGCTCATCGCCGTGATGGCGCCGCTGATCGGCACCTTCCTCGTCCACCGGCAGCTCGCGCTCATCGGCGACGCGCTCGCCCACACCGCGTTCGCGGGCGTCGCCGTCGGGCTGTTCGTCAACTCGCTGCTCGGGACCGGGATCTCGCCGTACGTCACCGCGATCGTCGTCGCCGTGATCGCCGCCCTGGCGATCGAGCTGATCGCCGAGACCACCGACGCGTACAACGACGTGTCGATGGCGATCGTGCTCTCGACCGGGTTCGCGCTCGGCGCGGTCCTCATCAGCCTGAACACCGGCGGGCTCGCGGTCGGGATCAACCAGTACCTGTTCGGGAACCTCTCGACGGTCTCGCGGGAGAACGCGGTCCTGCTGGTCGTGCTCTTCGCGATCGTCTCGCTGGTCGTCACGGTCACGTACAAGCAGCTGCTGTACGTCACGTTCGACGAGACGGCCGCCCGCGTCGCCGGGATCAACGTCCCCTGGTACAACCGCCTGATGACGACCCTGACCGCCCTCGTCGTCGTCGGCGCGATGCAGATCATGGGCGTCATCCTCGTCGCGGCGATGCTCGTCGTCCCCGTCGCGGCCGCCGCCCAGCTCGCACGCGGCTTCCGCGAGGCGCTGCTCGCGTCGGTCGTACTGGCGCAGATCGCCGTGGTCGCCGGGATCACGCTGTCGTTCAACTACAACACGACCGCCGGTGGCACGATCGTTCTCGTCGCCGTCGGCGTGTACATCGTCGCGGTGCTCGCCGGGAAGGTCCAGTCGCGGCGGGCGGGCGACGAGGCCCCCGAGCGCGTCGACGGCGCCGAGCGGGCGACGGGCGAGGGCACCGACGTCGGCGGCGACGACGTCGCCGGAGCAGAGTCGACCGACTAGTCGGCCCGCTCCGTCGGCTCGTCGCGGAGGGTCCCGTCGAGCCCGAGACCGACGCGGTCGCCGTACCGGCTCCAGACGACCACCAGCGACGGGACGAGCAGGATCGAACAGAGGTACGCGTACAGCACGCCGAGCGCGAGCAGCACGCCGAAGTCCCGCAGGAGCGGGATCACGGCGAGCCACAGGACGCCGAGCCCGCAGACGGTCGTGAGCATGCTCCCGGTGAGCGCGCCGCCCGTGCCCGCGATTGTGATGTCGAGCGCGTCCTCGACCGCGTTTCCGGCCTTGAACTCGTCGACGAACCGGTGAACGAAGTGGACGGTGTAGTCCACGCCGAGTCCGATCGAGACCGAGAGGATCGGCGCGTTGATCGGCGTCAAGGGGATGTCGAACAGCCGCATCGAACCCACGAGCAGGCCGACCGTGACGAGGACGGGCACGAGGTTGAGCAGGCCGTACACGGCCTTCCCCTCCAAGTAGGCGTAAGAGAGCGCGAGGAACACGGCCGTGAGCACGAACGCGGCGATCAGGCTCCGGATCGCGGACTCGGTCAGCCGGTCGATCACGGCCTCGTTGACGACGAGGTCGCCCGTCGGAACCGCCTGCAAGGGAGTGCGCTCCGCGAGCGCCCGGACGCCGGCCACCGCTTCCGAGTCGTCGGCGCCGGGGCGGATCGTGTAATCTATCCGCGCGCTCCCGCGGTCGGCGGCGAGGTACCCGCGCGCCCGGTCCCGGTCGGGCGAGTCGAGCAGCGCGTCGTACACCTCGTCGACGTTGCGGTCGGGGACGCCCGTCCCGAGCCGGTCGTTGCGGTCCACGAGCGCGCCGAACTCTGGATCGCGCGCCGCCCGGTCCTCGATGACGGTCACGACGCTCGTGGAGGCGGCCCGGCGCTCGTCGGTCGTCTCGAAGGCGTCCGGCGGATCGCGCGTTGTCCGGTCGATCAGCTCCAGGGCGTCGTCGTCGCGCACGGACTGGTCGACGTACAGGGTCACGCTCCCGACGAAGCTCTGCTCGAACTCCTCCTCGAACAGCGTGAGCACCCGGAGGAAGGTGTAGTCGGTCGGCGCGAGCGGCTCCGGCAGGTTCGAGTACGTCTCCAGCCGGTCCTCGTCTGGGAAGAACGCCTCCTCCGAGAACTCGGTGTTCACGCCGGTCCCGTACGCGCCCCCGACCGCGCCGCCGACGAGCAGGACGGCGACGACCGCCACGGGCGCGACCTTCGAGAGGTCGACCCCGACGCGGAGCACGCGCCCGAGCCGCGAGCCGCCCGACCCGAGCGGCGTCGTGCCGAACGCCGGGATCGGCAGCCGCTCGCGCCAGCGGTCGACCACCACCTTCGTCGCCGGGAGAAAGACGCCGAACACCGTGAGCGTGAACGTGATCCCCGCCGCGGCGACGAGCCCGAAGTCCCGGTTAGGCTCGAAGGGACTCACGAGGTTCGAGGCGAGCCCGAACACCGTGGTGATCGTGACCAGCAGGAAGGCGATCAACAGCTGATCGGTCGTGGTCCGCATCGCCGCCGCGATCGAGAGCCCCTCGCCGCGCTCCTCCCGGTAGCGGTTGACGATGTGGATCCCGAAATCGATCCCGACCGCGAGCAGCAGCGGGAAGACGGTAATAAGGGAGTCGGAGAAGGGGATCCCCGCGTATCCCATGAACCCGAAGGTCCACAGGAGCGACATGAGCAGGGCGGCGAGGCCGATCCCCATGTCGATCGGGTCGCGGTAGGCGAACACGAGGAAGCCCAATATCAGGAGCAGCGCCGCGGGGAACACGATGACCGCGGTGTCGGTCAGCAGCGCCGTGACCTCCGACTGGAGGATCCCGTCGCCGAAGAGGACCGCGTTCTCGCCGGCCTCGTTGCCCGGCACCGAGTCGACCACGTCGACGCTCCGCGTCTGTAGCTCTGTCACTCGGGCCGTCGTGGCCGCCTCGGGCAGGTCGTAGGTGACACCGACGATGGCGGCCCCGGCTCGCTGGGCTGTCGGGTTGTAGTCGACAGACACCTGCGCCGCGACGGCGCCGGACGCGTCGGCGTCGGCGATGGCCGTCCGCAGCTCGCTCGGCGTCGCCTCCGCGACCGCGTCGCGGCGCTCGCCCGGCGTCTCCGCGGTCGGGTCCAACCGTCGGGCGACCGCGTCGGCGTGGCTCGTCGTCGAGCTCACTCTCAGGGTCGACCGCGACTCCAGCCGCTCCTGAGTCTCTAGGACCCGTATCAGCGCCGATCGCGAGAGCACGTTGTCGTCGGTGACGATCACCTGCGCCGACGTCGCCGACCCGCCGATCGACGTCTCGAACTCCTCGTCGATGTCGTCGAGCGCGCGCTGGGCGGGGATGTCCTGCGTGAACTGGTCGGCGCCGGCCGAGGTGGTGATCCCCCCCACCCCGCCGACGGCGACGACGCTGATCAGGAGGAAGACGGCGATCACCGCCACCGGTCGCTCCGTGACGAGCTCGTCGACCCGCTCGACGAGCCGGTCGGCCGCGGTCACCGTCGCCTCCGTCGACTCAGGACCCCCCGGTCGCTCGGAGACGCGCGGGCATTGGTGTCGCCCATCCGGTCACCGCCGCCGGTACCGGACGAGCGCTCCCGCGCCGGCGACCACGACGAGGAGGCCGACGGCGAGCGGTAGGAGTGGGAGCCCGCCGTCGTCGGTCGGTTCGGTCACCTCGACGGGGTACTGGGTGACGTCCGATATCCGGTCGTTACCGCGCTCGTCGTCGTAGCGGAAGTCCAGCTCGATCGGGTGGGTCTCGACGGTCGCCCCGGGCGCGGCCGCCACGTCGAAGGCAATCTCGGTCGACTCGCCGGGCGCCAGCTCGTCGACGAACGCCTCGTCGTCGGGGGCCGACAGCGGGCTGTCGGCGTACAGCCCGGCGTTGATCGACGAGAGCGTCTCCGGGCGCTGATTCGTGATCTCGAAGGTGATCCGCCGGGTTTCGCCCGCCGGGACGGTCGCGTTGTCGGCGGCGAGCTCGAACTCGGGCTGCCGCGGCGCGACCTCGATCCGCCGGGTCTCCTCGACCGCGATGGCCGAGTCGCCGTTCGTGTACTCGGTGGTGAACCGGAACTGCCGGGGGCCGGGGTCGGCGCTCCCGCTCACCTGGGCGTCGAACGAGAAGTCGACGGACTCGCCCGCCGGGATCTCCGGGAGGGCGTACCGCCGCTCGCCGACCGTCACCCGGTCGCTCTGCGGGTCGGCGACGAGCACCGCGTCGTCGACGTCGAGCGGCCCCTCGTTGGTGAGCGTCCCGCTGACGCTCCCGGAGTAGCCGACCTCCAGGCTCCCCTCCACGCCGTCGATCGAGAACGACTGCTCGGAGATCGGCACCACGCCGGCCCGGGACGCGGGAGAGGTCTCGTCGATCCCGTCCGCGTCGCGGTAGTCGACGGTGGAGACGAGCGCGTACGCCCCGCCGCCGAAGTCGGGCGAGACCGTCGACTCGAACGTCACCGTTCGGTTCTCGCCGGGCGCCCAGTCGCCGACGAACGACTCGGCGCTCCCGTCGCTTCCGATGACGGCCTCGCTCCCGGTCGTCGTTCCGGTGACGACCGCGTCGCGAGCGACCTCGTCGCCGACGTTCCGCATGGTTGCGGTGACCTCGCCGCCCCCGCCGACCTGCGCCTCGGTGCCGGTCTCGACGATCGCGAAGCGCGCGCCGTCGTCGACGACGATCGTGACGTCGAACCGGTCGGTACCGCGCCGGTCCTTGTGGTCGTTGAACTCGGGGATGACCTCGAAGGTGTACCGGTAGCGGGCCGTCACCTCGACCTCGTAGGAGCCGTCCGGCACGTCGTCGGGGACCGTCACCTCGAGCGGGACCTGCACGGGGCTCGCGTCGGTCCGCACGTCGCCGACGACCGTCCGGCCGTCGCCGACCTCGATCGGCACGTCGCCGTCGTCGACCGAGAGCGTGAGTCCGCGCGCCGTCGTCACCCGCGGGTCGAGCTGGTTGCCGAACTCCATCTCGCCGGTGTTGAGGACGTCCAGCGTCACCGTCGATTCCGCGCCGCTCGGCACCGTCCGCTGGGAGGCGAACAGATCGAGGGCGGGCGAGCCGCGGATCTGGCGCTCCGTCGTCTGCGCGGCGATACCGCCGTCCGCCGTCGGACCGACCGCGGCGGTCCGCGCGCCGTCGACGTCCTGCCCGGCCGTGGAGGCCTGTCCGACCGGCGCCGCGGCCCCGGCGAACGCGGCGGCGCCGACGAGGGCCGTGACGGCGACGACCGCGAGAGCGAGCGCGCCCGCCCGCGCTGGCCGGCTCATCTCTCGCCTCCGCCGTTTCTCCCATCGACCGCGTGGGGGCGCCGAATCGGGGACCGACCGCCGGACGCGTCGCGTCGAGTCATACGGTCGTGTGGGTCGCTCCCGTGTTAAGCGTGTTGAATGAACGTTCAATCAGGAGCGTTTTGTGCGTGGCCGCGATGGACTCACCATGCACGACCCGTTCGCGGAGCCCGCCGACACTCGCCAGGCCATCTTGGGGGCGGCGTTCCGCGCGCTCTGCGAGCACGGGTACGCCGATCTCACGATCAGCCGGATCGGCGAGGAGTTCGACAAGAGCCCGTCGCTCGTCTATCACCACTACGACGGGAAAGACGAGCTGCTCGTCGATCTCCTCGGGTTCCTGCTCGACGGGTTCGAGGCGTCGGTGTCGGCGGGCGAGTTCGACTTGACGCCCCACGAACGGCTCGACATCTACCTCTCGGCGACGACCGATCCCGGCTCCGTCGACGACGAGCACGCGCCGGACGCGCAGTTCCTGACCGTCATCGTCGAGCTCCGAGCGCAGGCCGCCAGCGACGGCGCCTACCGCGACCACTTCGACCGCAGCGACCGCGTGTTCGAGGCGTTCCTCGAACGGACCGTCCGCGAGGCGGCGGCGGAGATCGACGGCGGCACCGACGTCGACGCCGACCGCGACGGGGACGATTCGACCGATCCGCGCGGCGACGCGTCCGCGATACCCCCCATCGAGGTGGCCTCGACGCTTCAGACGCTCGCGACCGGGGGAATGCTCCGCTGGGCGACGACCGCCGACCGGGACTGGACCGACGACACCCGTCGCGGCGCCCGTCGATATCTGGAGGCGATGCTCCCGCGGGTCGACGTCGAGGGGTGAGCCTGGAGCGAAGCCGGGGCTGACCGGGAACGACCTCTCGGGGGATAGGTGGCCCGCGAACGAGGGGTCCGGCGGTCAGCGTTCGGTAACGCCTTCGACGTCCATCCGCGTGACCTCCTCTTCGAGCCACTCTTTCAGCCACTTCACGCGCTTGATGCGCTGGTGGGCGATGCTCTCGGCGCTGTCGGAGACGACGCGCTCGGTGTGGTCGTGGGCGCGCTGGAGGACCCGGTCGACCATCTTCGCGGCGTCCATGTGCGTGCGGGACTCGTACCCCATCCGCAGCAGCATCAGCACGGCGCCGTTGGCGCCGACCTTGTCCAGCACGTCGGCCTCGATCAGACACCGACTCTCCAGCGGCACGTCCGCCAGATCGCCCGTGTACGAGTGGTCGACGACCGCCCCGCACACCTCCTCGATGAACGACTCGGGGTAGTTGCCGCGGCTCTGGAGATACTCTCGGGCGACCCGCGCGCCGGCCTCGGCGTGCACGTCCTGTTCCGCCTCAAGCTTCGCGACGTCGTGGAACACCGCGGCCACGCGGACCACGTCGACGTCGGCGCCCTCCGCCTCGGCTATCTCGGTCGCGAGGTCGACGACGTTGACGATGTGGTTGAACCGGTACTCCGCGGAGTGCCAGGGGTACCAGCGCATCCGCCCGCCGTCCTCCTCGCTCTCGACGCTGGCCGCGAGGTAATCCCTCACAAACCCCATCATCTCCTCGAAGTCCTCGTCGCTCACCTCCGTTTCCTTAATCTCGACGCCCACGGAGACCACCCCGGGCGAAAAACTCGTGATTCATTACCGGTACCGAGGAGCGTTTCGTTCTTAGTCGTTACGACGGGGGGCGATCGGCTCCGCTCGGGCCCGACGCGTCGGCCGCCGGCGGTCTCGGCGCTCTGGCCGTCCGCGGACTCGCGGCGCGCTCGCGGCACCCCCGCACTCCGTCCGTGCCCCCGGAGGAAGTGACCCGCCGGGCGACGCGGCGAGGCTCTTAAGAACGGCCGGCGACGACCCGAACGTATGTGGCGCCCCTGGGGTGACGGCGAGAAGGCCCGCTTCCAGCGGGCCGCAGGGGTGAACATCTTCGGCAACGCGCTGAAGATCGCGGTCGTCGGCGCGACCGGACTGGCCTTCGGCAGCGTCGCGCTCCTCGCCGACGCCGCGCACTCGGTCGCCGACCTCGTCGCCAGCGCGGTCGTGTTCGTTTGGGGGGGCTCCCGGTACGACGCCGCCGACGAGACGCACCCGCACGGCCACCAGCGGATCGAGCCGCTGACGGCGCTGTTCGTCGGTGCGGTCATCGTCCTGCTCGGCGTGCTGCTGCTGCGGGAGTCCGTCTCGGAGTTCCTCGGATCGCCGGATATCACGGCCAGCCCGATCCTCGTCGCGGCGCTGCTGTTCGCGCTGATCGACATGTACCTCCTCTACCGGTACACGGAGCGCGTCAACGCGACCCTCGGGTCGACGGCGCTGACCGCGCTCGCGGCCGACTGTCTCAACGACATCTACACCACCGTCGCGGCGCTGTTCGGCGTGTTCGGCGCCCTGCTCGGGTTCCCCGTCCTCGACCCGGTCGCCGGCGCGCTGGTCAGCGTCCTCGTCGTCTACCAGGGCGTCGAGATCGGCCGCGAGAACGTCACCTACCTCGTCGGCGCGGCGCCCCCGGCCGGGGACCGCGAGCGGGTGACCGAGGCGCTCCGCGAGCACCCGGCCGTCGAAGGCGTCCACGACTTGACGGTGTATTACGACGGGACCGATCTAGAGGTCGAGGTCCACGTCGAGGTCGACGGCGGGATGACGCTCCGCGAGGCCCACGAGGTCGAGACGGCGCTCGTCACCGGCCTCCGCGACCTGGACGACGTCGGCGATGTCCACGTTCACCTCGACCCCTCCGGACTCGGCGAGTGGAAGGACGCCGAGGACGCCCCCGACGGGATCGACCTCGGTACCTGAGCCCCCGCAGGCGGGGACGACGACCGTGTGCGGCGCCGTCGGAGACGGAGCCGGCGCGATTCCCGACGGAGCCGACGCGATTCCCGACGGAACCGACGCGACTCCCGACGGAACCGACGCGACTCCCGACGGAGCAGACGCACTCTCGATCCGGGGAACCGGCGCGACTGATCGGCGAGGGGACGCATCCGACCGCGCTTCGGACCGCCCGTCCGAAACCGGAACGCGCCTCGACGGTCGTGCGGGTTTTGCCCCTCGCGTCCCTACCGATCGCATGTTCGGACGCCGCTGGCTGGAGATGACGTGGCGCGACGGGCTGTTCTGCCACTGGCCGGTCGATCCGGCCGTCGTCGACGAGACGCTCCCCGAGCGGCTCACGGTCGCCACGCACGACGGAGACGCGTACCTCGGCGTCGTCGCCTTCGTGATGGATGACATCCGCCCGCGAGGCGTCCCCTTCGGGCTCTCGTTCCCGGAGCTCAACCTCAGGACGTACGTCGAAGGGCCGAGCGGCCCCGGCGTATATTTCTACAACCTCGACGCCGACGACCGCCTCGGCGTCGCGGTCGCCCGGCGGCTGTTCGCCCTGCCGTACTACCGCGCCGAGATGAGCGCGACCCGTCGAGACGACGGGGCCGTCCGGTTCCGGAGCCGTCGGACGCACCGGGGGGTCCCGGACGCCCGCTTCGACGCCACCTACGGTCCGGCGGGCGAGGCGTTCGCGGCCGAGCCGGGGTCGCTCGCGGCGTTCCTCCTTGAGAACTACCGCTTCTACGCGGACGGAAATCGCCTCTACCGCGGCGAGATCGCCCACGAGCCGTGGACGCTGCGAGAGGGAACCGCCGATCTCCGAGAGAACACGCTCTTCGAGGCGAACGGCTTCGAGCGCCCCGCGGGCGAGCCGCTCGTCCACTACGCGGAGCCGGTCGACGTGAGCGCGGACCGGCTCCGGCGGGCCTGAACTCGGAGTCTCGGCGCCACCCGAGAGGCCGCCGACCGGGGCGCTGACCGGGAGGCCACCGACGGCGGCGCCGACCGCGACGACGCTGACCGCGGCGCCGGCCCTCTACGGGAAGAGACCGCGGTACTCGTGGGCGCTCGCCGTGCGTTCGAGCGCGAGGGTGTACGCCGCGGTCCGGAGGTCCGGGAGCCCCTTCTCGTCGTACTGGTCGATCGTCTGGTCGAACGCCGTCCCGATGCGGCGTTCGAGCTCCGCGTTTACCGTCTCAAGCGGCCACGAGAACTCCTGAGCGTTCTGGACCCACTCCAAGTACGAGACGATGACGCCGCCGGCGTTCGCGAGGATGTCCGGCACCACTTGCACGTCGCGCTCGGTCAGCGCCTCGTCGGCGGCGACGGTCGTGGGCCCGTTCGCGGCCTCGACGATGGACGACGCGCGCAGGGAGTCGACGTTGTCGGCGGTGATCACGCCCTCGACGGCGGCCGGGATCAGGACGTCGACGTCGAGCCTCAGCAGCTCGTCGTTGCCGATCGCGTCGGGGTCGTCCCAGCGCTCGCCGCCGTCGGTCGCTCGCCCGCTGTCCGGCGTCGCCCGCAGATCGCCGGCCACGTACTCCTCGATCAGCCCGCCGGCGCTCACGTGCGCGGCGAGCGCGCTCACGTCGAGCCCGTCGGGGTCGTAGGCGGCGCCGGTCACGTCGGAGGTGGCGACGATCCGGGCGCCGGCCTCGTCGAGGAGCCGGGCCGCGTTCGACCCGACGTTGCCGAACCCCTGGATCGCGACGGTCGCCTCCGAGAGGTCGCGGTCGAGGTACTCGAAGAGCCGCTCGGTGACGATGGAGACGCCGCGTCCCGTGGCCTCGACCCGTCCGGGCGTCCCGCCGACCTCCAGCGGCTTGCCGGTGACGACCTGCGGGACGGAGTGGCCCTCGTACATCGAGTAGGTGTCCATCATCCACGCCATCGTCTGCGGGTTCGTGTTCATGTCCGGCGCGGGCACGTCGGTCTCTGGGCCGATCATCCGCCGGATGCCCTCCGTGTACCGACGGGTGAGGCTCTCCAAGTCGTTCTGGGTGAGGTCTTTCGGCTCGCAGATCACGCCGCCCTTGGCGCCGCCGTACGGGAGGTCGACGAGCGCGGTCTTCCAGGTCATCCACCCCGCGAGCGCCTCGACCTCGCGCTGGCTGACGGTCGGATGGAACCGGACGCCGCCCTTGAACGGCCCGCGCGCGCTGTCGAACTGGCAGCGGTACCCCTCGAACACCTCGACCTCCCCCGAGTCGAGTTCGACCGGGAGGGTGACTTTGAGCGTCCGCTCGGGGTGTTTGAGCCGCTCGAAGACGCCGTGATCCACGTCGGCGTACTCCTCCGCGCGGTCCATCTGTGCCAGCATGTTCTCGAACGGATCGTCCGCCATATTCGGCCCGACTCGGGCCCGGGTGATATCGGTTTCGGCAATACTTGACCCCGGTAGAGAGTACCTCTCAAATGCGTCGAGTGCGCCCTCAGTGCGAGGACTATCACGGGCGTCTCCGGGGCCTGATGGCGACCCGTTTCGCCCGGACTTATACGTCGGCGCCGACAACGACGGCGTATGATACGCGGACACGCGGCGGGGGAGCCTCGATGACGGCACAGTCGCTGCATCCCCGGATTCGGATCGTGTGGATCCTCCGCGCGGTGATCGTCGCGGCGGTCTTCTCTCTCCCCTTCGCCGGCGGGTTCTACATCGGCCGCCTCCCGATGTGGGCGCCCTTCGCCGCCGGCGGCGTCGTCCTCGCGCTCGGCGTGGTCCACGCCGTGCTCAAGTACCGACGGTGGAGCTACGAGATCCGCGAGGACGCGCTGTACCTCGACCGCGGCGTGGTCACGCAGGTCCGGACGACGGTGCCGCTGGTGCGGATCCAACACGTAGACTCCCGGCGCGGCCCGGTCGAGCGCGGCGTCGGGCTCGCCTCCTGCGTCGTCTACACGGCCGGCTCCCGCGGCGCGGACGTCCGGATTCCGGGACTGACGCCGGACGGCGCGAGCGACCTCCGCGAGGAGCTGAAGCGACTGGCGATCCGCGCGGACGGGGAGGACGCGGTGTGAAGCTCGCGCCCCAGTCGGTCCCGTACCGCGCGCTCCAGAAGGTGTCGGGATTCGTCGTGGTCGCCTTCTTCGTCGCGAACAGCAACGACTGGGGGCTCCCGGCGGCGGCGGCGGCCGGCGGCGCGATCCTCATCGCGGCGCTCGCGTACGAGACCGCCTACTACCGGCGCTTCGACTACGAGCTCACGGCGGACACCCTCGACATTTCCTCCGGGGTCATCTCGCGGCGCGAGCGGGAGATCCCCTACCGCCGGATCCAGAACGTCGACGTGAGCCAGAGCGTGATCCAGCGGGCGATCGGGATCGCCGCGGTCGACTTGGAGACCGCCGGCGGCTCCTCCACCGAGGGGTCGATCCGCTTCGTTAAGCCGGCGGAGGCGACCCGGCTCCGCCGCGAGGTCCAGCGCCGCAAGTCCGGCTCGTCGGCCGGCGAGGCGAGCGCGACTGAGGGCAGCGCCGACGGCGCCGACCGCGACGCCGTCGGTCCGGCGGAGGAGGAGCTGTTCGCCATCTCGCCGGGAGAACTCGCCCTGGTCGGCGCACTGTCGTTCGACGGCCGGCTCATCGGTCTGCTCGTCTTTCTGAGCTCGGGATCGGTCCCGGTGCTCTCGGGCTTCATCCCCGAGGCGTCCGCCACCGCGCTCACCGCGACCGCCATCGTCGCAGTCGGCGGGCTGTTCCTCGTGTCGTGGATCCTCGGCGCGGGGGTCGCGTTCTCGAACTACTACGGTTTCCGCCTCTCGCGCGCCGGCGACGAGCTCAGGTACGAGCGCGGCCTGTTCCGGCGATACAGCGGCTCGATCCCGACCGAGAAGGTCCAGACGCTGACGGTCTCCGACAACCCGGCGAAGCGGGTGCTCGGGTACGCGAGCCTCTCGATCGAGACCGCTGGCTACGCCCCCGGCCAGTCCGGCGACGGGGGGAGTCAGGCGGCGGTCCCCATCGCGACGACGGACCGCGTCTACCGGCTCGCCCACGAGGTGGAGTCGTTCGGGACGCCGACGTTCTCCCGGCCGCCGAAGCGGATCCGGTGGCGCTACGTCTTCCGGTACGTTATCGCCGTCGCGGTCCTCGTCGGGGTCGCCTTCGCCGTCGACTGGTTCGTGACTCCGGACCTCCCGTGGTACGGCCCCGCCGTCCTCCTGCTTGCGGTGCCGCCGGCGGCGCACCTGAAGTGGAAGCACCGAGGCTACTGGCTCGGCGACGACCACCTGCTCACGCGCAACGGGTTCTGGAGCCGAACGGTGACCGTCGTCCCCTACTACCGGATCCAGACCGTCATCGACAGCCGGACGATATTCCAGCGCCGGTGGAACGTGGCGACGATCGTCGCCGACACCGCCGGGAGCAGCTCGTTCAGCGGCACGTCGGCGGCCGCCGTCGACTTCGAGCTCGACGAGGCGATCGAGCTCAGAGAGGCGTTACAGGAGCGGCTCCAGTCGGCGCTCACCACCCAGCGGGACCGCCGCGACCGCTTCGAGTGGTTCGAGGGCGACGTCGACGAGGCGGTCGAGGCGGGTCCCGACGACGACGCCGACGGGGTGGACGTCGCAGACGCCGAAGAGGCCGCCGGTGCCGGACGGGCCGGGGCTGGCAACGACGCCGACACCGGAGACGACGACGCCGCGACCGCGAGAGACGCCGGGATCCCCGACGCCGACCGAGATGCCGAACGCGGCGACACCCAGAGCGGGGATTCCTCCGACTCCGGCTCCGATGCCGACTCCGACCCCGTCGACGCCGAGGACGAACCCGAGATCCCCGACGACGGGGTGGTCCGGCCGGACTTCTCCACGACCGACCGCGACTACTCCGAGCCCGCGGAGCGGATCGACACCGGCGAGTACGCCGTCGACCGGTTCCCCTCAGACGCCGACGTGGCCCATCAGCGGGGCGGACGGAACGGAGAGGCCGACGAGGGGACGTCGGACGAGGAGAC
>NZ_NHPG01000022.1:595-106111 GCF_002252965.1 Halorubrum sp. Ea1 | reverse complement strand
GCGAGGAGAGGACGTCGGATGGAGGGACGTCGAACCAGGAGAGCGCGGAGGATCCGGCCGAGAGCGACGGCGGATCCGCGGGCGACGAAAAGTAGCGAGGCGTCCGCGGCCGCCTACTCGTCGAGCAACTGCTGAGCGATGGTGTTCCGCAGGACCTCGCTCGTCCCTTCGTATATCTCCGAGAGCTTCGCGTCTCGGTAGAAGCGCTCGGCGGGGAAGTCCTTCGTGTAGCCGTAGCCGCCGTGGATCTGGATTCCCTCGTTCGCGACCTCGCGGGAGATCTCCGAGGCGTACAGCTTCGCCTGCGCGGCCTCTTTGATGTAGTCCTCGTCGCGCATCTTCAGGTCCGCGGCCTCGTGCATCAACAGCTCCGCGGCGCGGGCCTTCGTGTCCATGTCGGCGAGCTTGTGCTGGATCGCCTGGAAGTCGGCGATGGCGTGGTCGAACTGCTCCCGCTCCTGCGCGTACGACTTCGCCTCGTCGAGCGCGGCCCGCGCGATGCCGACGGACCGCGCCGCGATCGTGATCCGGCCGC
Organism: Halorubrum sp. Ea1; assembly: GCF_002252965.1. NCBI lineage: Archaea > Methanobacteriati > Methanobacteriota > Halobacteria > Halobacteriales > Haloferacaceae > Halorubrum > Halorubrum sp. Ea1. Next base: position 105,576 of record NZ_NHPG01000022.1, on the reverse strand, counting down.
CGTTCAGCGTCTTCAGCGCCTGCACGAACCCCTCCCCCTCCTCGCCGAGCCGCCGGTCCTCGGGGATCCACATGTCGTCGAAGCGGAGCTCGGCGGTCGGACACCCCTTATCGCCGAGCTTGTCCTCCGTCCCCTCCACGATGAACCCGTCGTCCTCCTCGGGGCGCACGACGAACGAGGAAATCCCCTTCCGGCCGGCGTCGGGGTCGGTCTTCGCGAACAGGGTGATCGTGTCGGCGACGGAGCCGTTCGAGATCCAGAGCTTCCCCCCGTCGACGACGTAGCCGTCGCCGTCGGGCTCGGCCGTGGTCGTCATGGCTGGCACGTCCGAGCCGGCCTCGGCCTCAGAGAGCGCGAACGCCCCGACGTCCTCGCCCGTGTTCAAGGCGGTGAGGTACTCCTCCCTCTGTCGCTCGTCGCCGAACTCGTACAGCATGTTCCCCGCGAGCGACGTGTGGGCGGCGACGACGGTCCCGAGCCCGCCCGAGCCGCGCGAGATCTCGGCGAGGCCGATCGCGTAGCTGTGGTAGTCGAGCCCGGCGCCCTCGTACTCGACGGGGAACGGCATTCCCATGAGCCCGAGTTCGGCCATCTCGTCGATCAGGTCGGCCGGGAACTCGTCGGTCTCGTCGATCTCGGCGGCCCGTGGGACGACCTCCTCGTCGACGAATTCCGCGACCGTGTCGCGGATCTGACGCTGTTCCTCGGAGAGCGCGAAGTCCATGCCGTACACTCCCGCGCACGGCGACTTATCGGTTTCTACACGATCCTACACGGGGGCGAGGTTTCTCGCCGCCCTTCGGAGCGCAGTCGGTCGATCCCGTCCCTCGAACCCCGTCGGAATCGACGCCCGTCGGGGGTGCAGAGCCCGGCTCGTTCCACGAGGCTTTTTATGCGTTGTGCCGTAAGTGTCGGTAACCGAATGAGCGGACGAGCACACGGTCCCGCCGAGCCCGACCTTCCGTGGTGTCACGAGGCGGTTCAGGGCGTTTCTCGGACCTTCGCGCTGACGGTCGACGTGTTAGAGGAGCCGATGGCCTCGCAGATCTGCGTCGGGTACCTCCTCTGTCGAGTCGCCGACACCGTCGAGGACGCGGGTCACATCCCTCCCGAGGCGCAAAGCGACGTACTGCGCACCTACCGCGACGCCGTCGACCCGGGTTCGGACGTCGACATCGCCGAGTTCCGCGACGCCGTCGACGAGTGGCTCCCGGCGCCCGCCGAGCGCGACGAGGACTGGGAGGTCGTCGCCGAGGCCCCGACGATCGTGGCGACGTTCGAGGACCTCGATCCCGAGGCCCGCGAGGCCATCGTCCCGCCCGTGCTGGAGATGGTCGACGGGATGGCGATGTTCGTCGACCGCCACGCCACCGAGGGCGGGCTTCGCATCGACGACCGCGACGAGTTAGAGCAGTACTGCTACTACGCCGCCGGCACCGTCGGCAACCTCATCACGAACCTCCTCACCCGCGGCGACGTCGGCGAGGAGCGGGCGCGGCGCCTCCGCGACACCGCCGAGGAGTTCGGGCTCCTCCTCCAGCTCGTCAACGTCTCGAAGGACGTGTACGACGACTACACGGAGGAGAACAACGTCTACCTCCCCGCCGAGTGGCTGGCCGACGAGGGGGTCGAGCAGGAGCGCGTCGTCCACCCCGAGAACCGGGAGTCGTCGGCCCGCGTCGTCGGGCGCACCGCCGAGTACGCCCGGTCGTTCCTCGACGACGCGCAGGCGTACCTGGAGACGATGCCCCTCTCGAACGGGAACACGATGGAGGCGTGGACCGTCCCGTACCTGCTCGCGGTCGGCACCCTCCGCGAGCTCAACTCCCGGCCCGAGGACGCGCTCACCGAGACCGGCGTGAAAGTCTCCAGACAGGAGGTGTTCGCGGTGATGTCCGTCGCCGGCGAGGTCGGCCGCGACTCGCTGGCCGACCTCCGGCGGACGATCTCCCGGACCCCGTTTCACCGGGCCGTCGAGCCCGCGGACTGACGGACGACTCTTCTGACGGATTTCAGAGCCGCGCTCTCGCCCGCGAGACCGCCGGCACGCTGAGGCCGGTCGTCTCCGCCAGCGCCTCCGCCGCGCTCAGCAGCCACTCGGCGCGCTCGATCCGCGAGTCGAGGTCGCCCGGGCCGATCCGGTACGCCTCCACGAGCTCCTCGACGGTGGCGCCGCCGATCCACTCGTCGAGGATCCGCGCGGTCTTCACCGACTCCAGCCACTCCTCGAAGTCGTCGGTCTCGCCCATCGCCGTGGTCAGCTGACCCGCGTTCGCCCGGGCGAAGCGGTATATCTCGGCGCGCTCCTCGTTGCCGAGGTAGGTGTCCTGCATGTCGGGCGTGTCGCAGATCACCTCGAAAACGGTGAGCGTCGTCGCGCTCGCCATCTCGGCGGCCGTCCGGAGGCCGGCGACGATCCGCTCGCCGGTCTCCGGTCTGACGTACTGCTTCGAGGTGGTCTCGCCGACGGGCGTCGCGACCAGCCGGTAGGCGTCGACGCCGCCGGTCTCCCGGCGGACCATCCCGGCCGCGACGAGGTCGTCGACGGCGACCGCGACGGCGTCCGCGAGGCCGCCGGCGCCCGCCTCCCGCGCGTAGAAGGTGCCCTCGAAGACGCCGAGTATCTCCTCTTCCGTCTCGGCGAAGCCGGTCGCGATCGCGGAGAGGACGTGCGTCCGGAGCGACGCGGGGTCGGCGAGCTTCGACTCGACGGCCTCGGGCTCGCCCTCCACGTAGCGCTCGACGAGCTCGGCCTCGGTGTCCTCGTCGCCGACGAGCACCGCCTCGCCGTGCGGGTCGAGCCCGGGGCGGCCCGCGCGGCCGCACATCTGGTGGACCTCCAGCGTCGGGAGCCACTCCATCGCCGAGCCGGCGTAGCGCTTCTGGTCGCGGACCACGACGCGCCGCGCGGGGACGTTGACTCCGGCCGCGAGCGTCGGCGTCGCGCAGATGCAGGCGGCGTCGCGGTCGCGGAACGCCGCCTCCACGACGGACCGGTGCCCGGAGCGGAGCCCGGCGTGGTGGAAGGCCACGCCCGACCGGAGGCAGTCGGCGAGCTGTCGGCCGGTGACCGTGCCGTCGACGGCCTCGACCTCGTCGGCGGCGGTCTCGGCGGCCGACCCGATCCCCATCTCGCCCGCGAGGCCGTCCTCGGCGAGCCGCTCCGCCAGCGCGACCGCCTCGGTCCGCGACCGGACGAAGGCGAGGCACTGCCCGCCGTCGGCGACGGTGTCGGCGACGAGGGCGGCCGTGACCTCCGTGTCGTCGAGGCCGTCGTCGTCGTCACCGTCGGTCTCGGGGTCCGACTCGTCCGCGACAGCGACGTCGATCGCCGTCCCGTCGTCGAAGTCGACGTGCCCGCCGACGGCGACGCCGGTCCGGAGGTCGACCGGGCGCCAGTCGGACTCGACGAGCGTCGCGTCCAGCCACCCGGCGATCGCCTCCGGGTTGTCGACGGTGGCCGAGAGCGCGACGACTTGCACGTCGGGGTTCCGGCGGCGGAGCGTCGCGAGCGTCACTTCGAGGGTCGGGCCGCGTCGCTCGGCGCCGAGGAGGTGGACCTCGTCGACGACGACGCAGGCGAGCTCGTCGACCCAGTCGGCGCCGTTCCGGATCGCCGAGTCGACCTTCTCGCTGGTCGCGACGACGACGTCGTTGCCGGCGAGCGCCTCGCCCGTGGCGTCGAAGTCGCCCGTGGAGATGCCGACGTCGACGCCGGGGAGCGACGCGAACGCCTCGTACTTCTCGCGGGCGAGCGCGCGGAGCGGACAGACGTACAGCCCCGGGCCGTCCGCGGTCAACAGCCCGAGCTCGGCGACGAACGTCTTCCCGGAGGCCGTGGGGATCGCGGCGACGACGTTCGCGCCGTCGCAGACGCCGGCGTCGACGGCGGCCGCCTGCGGCGGGTACAGCTCGCGGATCCCCCGCTCGGCGAAGTGGTCGACGTACGGCTCGGCGAGCGGGAGGTCGCTGACGCGCATTCGGTCGTCGGTTCGGCCGGACCGTATTTAAACAGTCGGCGGGGCGGAAGCGGAGCCGCGTTTCGGTTCCGGACGCCGGTCGCGTCGCGTTCCGAGCCGCCTCGGGCCGTCAGTTCCCGTCGTCGAAGTCCTGAAACAGCTTCTCGAAGTCGTCTTCGTCCTCGGTGACCGCCTCCAGCGACTCGTCGGCCCGCGACCGGAGCTCGTTGATGCGGTCGGTGAGTCGCTGATACTCGTCGTTGTCGGCGAGTTCCGTGGCGCTCTTCTCGGTCTCCAACATCGCCTTCTTGGAGGTCAGCGAGAACAGCTCCTGCATCTCCGTGTCGTACTCTCCCCGTCGCAACAGCCCCGCGACCGTCTCCCTGAGGGTGTCGCTGGTGACGGGTTTCACGAGGTAGTCGTCGAACCCCATCTTCAGGATGTCGAAGTCGGGCTCGACGGCGGTGACCATCGCGACCCGGCAGTCGATGCCGCGCTCGCGGACGGCAGACAGCACCTCGTCGCCCGAGAGCCCCGGCATCCGCCTGTCCAACAGGATCGTATCGACATCGTCGTCGACTTCGTCGAGGTTCTCCAGCGCTTCCTGGCCGCCGTACGCGGTTCGAACGCGATACTCGTCGCCGAGCCACGCGGCGTACAGGTCGGCCAGATCTGGTTCGTCCTCGACCACGAGGACCAGCGGCGGTTGCTCACTCATGGATTCTCGGAGCGACGACGTGTTCGCTCACACGTTTCGTCTCTTCGCGGACTATATTAAAATACCTCTTCGGGACCACGCCGCCGCTATCGAACGCCGTCGGACCGTGGGCCGACCGTCGGCCGATCCGGCGAGCGATCACTCGTTCGGGCTGTAGTTCGGCGCCTCGTCGGTGATCATCACGTCGTGCGGGTGGCCCTCGGTCTGCCCGGCGCTGGAGACGCGGACGAACTCGGCTCGCTCGTGCAGCTCGGGGACGGTCGCGGCGCCGACGTACCCCATGCCGGAGCAGATCCCCCCGGTGAGCTGGTGGAGCTCCGAGGCGAGGCTCCCCTTGTACGGCGTCGCGGCCTCGACGCCCTCGGGCACGAACTCCTCGTCTTCGTCCTCCTCCTTGAGATAGCGGTCGCCGCCGCCGGACTTCATCGCGCCGACGGAGCCCATCCCGCGGTACTGCTTGTACTTCTTCCCCTGCATCGTGATGACGCGCCCGGGCGCCTCGTCGGTGCCGGCGAAGTACGAGCCGAGCATCACGGCGTTCGCGCCCGCGGCCAGCGCCTTGATCGCGTCGCCGGAGTAGCGGATCCCGCCGTCAGCGATCACCGGGACGCCTTGCTGGGACGCCACGTCCGCGACCTCCGAGACCGCGGTCATCTGCGGCATCCCGGCGCCGCTCACGACGCGCGTGGTGCAGATCGACCCCGGCCCGATCCCCACCTTCAGCCCGTCGGCGAAGTCGACGGCGGCCTCGGCGGCCTCGCGAGTCCCGACGTTGCCGACGACGACGTCGGCGTCGACGGTCTCTTTGATCGCGCGGGCGGAGTCGAGCACGTTGAGGTTGTGGGCGTGCGCGCAGTCGATGAAGATCACGTCGACGTCGGCCTCGTCGGCCGCGATCGCGCGTTCCTCCTCGAAGGGGCCGACGGCGACGCCGGCCAACAGGCGGCCCCTGTCGTCGCGGGCGGCCTCCTCGTGCTCGCGGCGCTGGAGGATGCCCTGCATGGTGATGAGCCCGACGAGGCGGTCTTCGCCGTCGACGATCGGGACGCGCTCGATCTTGTGGTCGTACATCAGTTCGAGCGCCTCGTGCGCGTCGACGTCCTCCGACGCGGTGATGACCTCGTCCGTCATCGCCTCGCTGACGGCGTCGTCCTCGCCGACCTCCAGGTAGGGGCGGATGTCCGTCCCGGAGATGATGCCGAGGACGGCGTCCTCCGCGTCGACGACCGGGGCGCCGGAGACGCCCTGTCGCTCCATCACGGCGTCGGCCTCGCGGACGGTGTCGTCGGGCGAGACCGTCACGACGTTCTCGCGGCGGATGACGAGCTCGTGGGCGCGCTTGACGCGCTCGACCTCGGCGGCCGTCTCCTCGACGGTCATGTTGCGGTGCAGGACGCCGAGGCCGCCCTCCCGGGCCATCGCGATCGCCAGGTCGCTCTCGGTGACGGTGTCCATCGCCGCCGAGAGGACCGGCACGGTGAGTTCGACGTTCTTCGAGACGCGCGCGGAGAGGTCGGCGTCGTCGGGCTCCACCCGGCTCTCCTTGGGGCGGAGGAGCACGTCGTCGAACGTCAGCGCTTCCGGCACGTCGAGCTTCGCAGAGAATCGACCGGAGTTGGTCTCCATATAAACCGTCGTGAGTGCCGCATCAAAAACGTTGCGAGTCCGCACGGACGTGCACCTCATTCTCATTCGAGTTCGATATATATGCACGGGCGTGGATCATATCGCGCGCGGCGGAGCCGATATCGAACCTGACCGGCACGGGTGCTCGTCAGGCGTTCGGCGCGAGTGCCAGCCTCGCGCTCTCCACGGACGAGGCGCCTGCGACCTCCCTTCGATCACCCGCACTCGGCTCTCGCCTTCGATCACCCGCCCTCGGCTCTCGCGTGTCACAGTTCGACAGGCACGTCCGCGAGCCGTCTCCCACGGATCGGCGCTCTAACGCCGGCGCCGTCGACGGATCGCCGGCGAAATCCGGGATTCGTCACCGGTTCGTACCCGCCTTTTTAAATGAGATACAGCGATCGTCCGTGTCGTGCGGACAGGTCTCACACAACCTTTAACGCAACCGAAACGGGTATATAGAGTATGGACTCCGACAGTCCCGTGAACGCGCGCACCGCCGGCCAGCCGATCCGCACCCTCGGCGCCTCCTTTACAGCCGGCAATCCGCGCAAACTCTTTACATGGGCTGGTCGGGCCGCTCGCGGCTTCGACTCCGCACGCCGGGCCCTCGGCTATCGCGGGTCGTCTGCTTCCCACCGTGTACCCGTCGGTCAGGGACATCGCCCCTGAATGAGCGTTTCACGCCACCCGATAGCGCTCCGCTTAGAGCGGCAGGTGGGCAGCGCGACGAAGCTGCTCGCGACCGTCATGGTGCTGCCGCTGATCGACGGCATCTTCCCGGCGTTAGTCATCGCCGGCGTGTTGGGCACCGCCACCGGCGTCGTCGAGACCGGGATCCTCATCTTCGGCGGGTCGGCCACCGCGGCCGTGATCCTCGCCGAAATGGACGGGAGCCGCCGGGAGATGGCGACCTCCGTGCTGTTGATCGGCGCGGTGGTCGTTCCCATCGCGGCGATCGAGGCGGCCTTCGCTCCGACGTTCAAGGCGTTCCTCGACCTCCACGTCTTCGAGCGGTTCGCGGGGCTGGTGATCCTCACGATCGCCGCCAAGACCGCGAGCTCGGAGATCGGCGAGTACCTCCCGAGCCCGGGCGTCATCATCGCGCTCGGGTTCGTCGCGAGCTTCGACCCTGCCGGCTTCGCCGTGCGCCCGGGCGAGATGACCTCGCCGGAGTACGTCGTTAACGGCGCCGCCGCGGCGGGCGTCGGCGTCTCGTTCGCCCTCGCGGTCGCGCTGCTGTCGCCGCACCTCCGGGGCCGCGTCGACATCGACCGCTTCCGGTTCGGCTCGGCGGTCGCGCTCGGCGTGCTCGCGCTCCCGATCCTGCTCGGTCCGTTCGACCTGATGCAGACCGAGGCGCCCATCGCGCTGGCCGTCCTCGCCGTCACCACGCTCTTCGCGTACGACCCGAACGCCGGTCCCGTCGCGGACTCCGGCGGCGACTCGCCGGGCGACGAGGACGGGCCGGGCGACGGTCCCCGCGACGGCGACGACGAAGACGCCGACGAGGAGGGAGGCTCCGACGAGGCGCCCGCGGACGGAGATCCCGCGCCGACCGACCCGCCGCTCGACGCCCCGCCGGACGCGCCCGGGCCGATCGTGGACGACGACGTGGCGGTGCTGGCCAACGGCGGCGACCGCGACGCGGGCGACGACGAGTCGGACCCGTTCACCGACGACGACTCCCGGGCGCCCTGGCTGTAGGCGTCGCGTCGCGATCGGCGGCTCCCCACACCGGCGTGTCGCCGGGGTTTAGGTGCTCCGCCGTCTACACGACGTATGTCCAATCGCGTCGTGCAGGGCCGAATGGTGACGCCCGAGAAGCTCGCGGAGCTGGTCGAAGGCGAGTCGGTGCTCGAAGCCGAGTCCATCGCGGACGCCGAGCGGGACTGCCCCGAGTGCGGCGGCGACGTCATCACCGTCGGCTACATGCCGAGCGTCACCGAGTTCGTCACCGGGTTCAAATGCCAGGAGTGCGACTGGAGCGACGACGACCGCTGAGGCTATCGCCGGGAACAGCGGTCGGACCTCGCTCGGTAACGGCGCCCCTCGCGTCGCCCTGTCGTCACCCGATCGCTCGCGATCGAAACCCCTTTATCCGCGTTTCGGCAACCACCTAATGCGATACCGCGTGGGGCTGTGGCCAAGCCAGGCATGGCGACTGACTCCAGAGGTTCGTGCCCGGGACGACACTCCAGACTGATATACCGAGCGGGCGACTGATCATCGCTCGCGTTGACGACCCTCTGGAGTTCCGAGGCGCACCGGAGATATCAGTCGATCGGGGGTTCAAATCCCTCCGGCCCCATAACGGTCTTCACGCTACCGTATCACCTCTAGTAGCAACTATTGCACCTCCTCCAAGATCGGTACTCCGGCCCGGTCGCTCACGGGCGCCCGTACCCACTCTGATCGACCTCGAAGTCGATGACCCGATAGAGACGGAGGGAATCCACCGCACCAACGCCTACCGCGTCACCGTCGCGGCCGCGAGCTACGTTCACGAAGTAGAGACAGTCCCCATGATGCACACGAAAGAAAGGGGTTCATTCGGTGGCATCGACTTGGCTCACAGGCCGGTCTGAATCCCGGAATCGAAGGGCTCGCACGCCTCGACGTGTCCCTCCTCGCGGACCTCCCGGCGTACCACGTCTCGACGACGGTTGCGGGCGAACAGCGGGACCGGAGATCGGTCGGCTGTTCGCCGTGATCCTCGCCCCGCCGGGGGAACGTTTAACCACGGGCTCTGTCGAAGTGGGTGGTATGGTCCGAATCCCCGTCAGCGGAGGCCGTTGACCGTGGCGGGAACCGTCTTCTGGGCGCTCGTTGTGCTGGCGACGCTCACCAGCCTCGCCACGGCGTGGGCGCTCGGCGCCAACAGCAACTCGCCGCCGTTCGCCCCGGCGATCGGCGCCAACGCCATCTCAACGATGCGGGCGGCCTTCCTCATCGGCATCCTCGCCGCGCTCGGCGCGCTCACGCAGGGCGGAGCGATCTCCGAGACGGTCGGGGCGGGGCTCATCAACGGCGTCCAGATAACGTCGCTGGCGGCGACGGCGGGACTGCTGACCGCGACCGGCTTCATGGCCTTCGGCGTCTACACCGGCTACCCGGTGCCGGCGGCGTTCGCGACGACGGGAGCGATGGTCGGCGTCGGCCTCTCGCTCGGCGGCGACCCCGCCATAGACACCTACCGCCGCATCGGGCTCTTCTGGTTGCTCGTCCCCCCCGTTTCGGGCGGGCTCGCCTATCTCACCGCCACCATTCTCCGGCGCGACGACATCCCGGAGACGGTCGGCGTCCCGCTACTCGCGGCGGTCGTCGGCGGCATCGTCGCCAACGTGCAGTTGGGCGTCATCCCGTCGCCGCCCGACGCGAGCCAGAGCTCCGTCGCGGGATTCATCGCGCGGCAGGTCGAGACGCCGATGGTCGCCGATGTCGACCCCGTGGTGGTGCTCGTCACGCTGACGGCCGCCGCGGCGTGGTTCCTGCTCATTCGGCGCCGGACCCAGGCGTCGGTCGAGGGCGGCATTCGGACGTTCCTCATCGTCCTCGGGAGCGTCGTCGCCTTCTCCAGCGGCGGCAGTCAGGTCGGGCTGGCGACCGGCCCGCTCGAGAACCTCTACGGGGTCGAACTCGGACTTCCCGGCGTCGTCCTGCTCGCGCTCGGCGCGACCGGCATCCTCGCCGGCGCCTGGATGGGGGCGCCGAAGCTCCTCCAAGCGACCTCCCGCGAGTACGCGCAGCTGGGGGTCAGGCGCTCGATCGCCGCGCTGGTTCCCGGGTTCATCATCGCGCAGCTGGCCATCGCTTTGGGGATCCCGATATCGTTCAACAACATCATCATCTCCGGGGTCATCGGCGGGGGGCTCGCCGGCGGCTCGGCGGGCGTCTCCCGTCGGAAGATCGGCGTGACCCTCGCGTTTTGGCTCATCACGCTCGTCGCCTCCATCGCGATCGGGTTCGGGCTCTACAAGGCCTTCGCCGCGGTGCTCGGCGGGTGAGGGCCCGGATCAGCGAACGACGGTCACGGTGACGGGGGCCTCGGCGACGACGCTGGTGGCCACGGTGCCGAGCACCCGGCGGGCGATACTTCCCCGCTCGTCGGCGTGCCCGCCCATCACCACGTGATCGACGTCGTGAGCGTCGACGTAGTCGAGAATGACCTCGGCCGGGTCGCCGCTCTCCACCGCCGTGTCGATCTCTCGATCGACCTCCGCGGCCCGCGCTCTCGCCCGCTCGACGATGCGGTCGGCCCCTTCACGCGCGGTCTCCTGACGCTCCTCGCCGGGTTCGAGAATGCCGCCCTCGCTCATCCCCGCGTCGATCGGGGTCACCACGTTCAGGACGGTCACCCGGCAGTCGAAGAGGTCGAGCGCCCGCGTGAGCGCCTCGTCGGCCAGCGGCGACCCGTCGAGCGGGACGAGGACGTGAGATGGCGCCATACGACGTTTCGGACCCGCCTGCACATAGTAACGATGGTCGTTCTACGCGCGTCCCCGGCCGACCGCCGCGAGTCGGCGACACGATCCGACGAGCGGTCGGCGATCTCGTTCGGACCGGGGCCGTGATTCTGGCCGCCGCGGCGGTAACGGTGCCCGGCGCGACCGGCGTCGTTTCCGGGTCGCGCACCGATACTGTCCGCATACCTATCAGTTAGAAATATAAGACAGTCTGAATATACTTCTCCGTCTCCCGATCCCGAAGCGCGATTCGCGATCGGAGTCGAACGGCTGATCTGCGACCGACAATCTCTGCAGGCGGAGAGCGAGTTGGAGCGCGTGAAACTCCGTTTTAGACTGTCTCGGACGGGAACCGATCCTTCGCAGACTCTGACGACTCCGCTACAGTCGATCGCCTCGGGATGAGACGCTTCAGCCCTTTTCAGCTGGTTTGACCCTCTCGATTCGATGTTTCTCTCTGCGGCTTCGCTCCGATCTCAGATCGCTCTCCGTAGGGTCCTGAACTCTCTTATATACCTATACAATTTGAGAATACACGTTATATAACGGTATTTAAATATTATTGATGGCTCGGAGCAGACGACCCAAAACCGTCACGCGCCGCCGTCGTCTCCCGGGACCGACGCGTGAGTCACCGCGACCGTCGGGACGACGCCTTCGATCGCGGGCGATCAGACGGATCGACCGGCGATTGCGCCCGGAACGGACCGATATCCGGCGGCGCTCGACGGTGCGTAACCGTCCGCGTTCACTCGCCGTGGTCCGCGAGGACGTCGCGGACCGATTCGGTGATGATGTCCATGCCGACCTCCGCCTGGCGTTGCGTCAACACGAGCGGCGGGAGCAGGCGAAGGACGCTCTTGTGGCGTCCGGCGTACCACACGAGCACGCCCCTGTGGTAGCACTCGCGCTGGATCGATTCGACGAGCGACTTCGAGGGTCCGCCGTCCACCTCGAACTCGACGCCCGTGAACTGCCCCTTTCCGCGGATATCGACGATCTCGGGGACGTCCTCGGCGAGCTCGCGGAACCGCGACCGGATGTACCCCCCGACCTCCGTCGCGTGGTCGAGGAGGTCGTGCTCTTCGACGTACTCGATCGCGCGCGTCCCGCCGACGAACGCGGGGACGTTCCCGCGGAACGTGCCGACGTGACCGCCCGGCCCCCACGTGTCGTACTCCTCGTGATACATCATCGCGCCGATGGGGAGCCCCGAGCCGCCGATCCCCTTCGCCATCGTCATCGCGTCCGGCGTCACGTCCCAGTGCTCGGCCGCGAACCACTCGCCGGTACGCCCGAACCCGGTCTGGATCTCGTCGAAGATCAGCATCGCGTCGTTGTCGTCCGCGATGTCGCGGAGCCCCTCGAGGAACCCCTCCGGCGGGACGACGACGCCGCCCTCGCCCTGGATCGGCTCGACCCAGATCCCCGCGGGCGACTCGTGGCCCCCGTACGGGCCCTCGAACTTCCGTTGAACCGCGTCCAGCGCACGGGCACAGGTACCCGCCTGACAGCAGTTCTCGGCGGGACAGAACGACTCGACGTCACCGCTCGGCCCCGGCTCGCTGGGGTTGGGGAACGGGACGTGGACGGCGTCGGCCAACAGCGGGCCGTATCCCTCCTTGTACGCCTTGCCGGCGGTGAGGCTGAGCGCCCCGGCGGTCGTCCCGTGGTACGACCCCTCGAAGGCGAGGGTTCCGTGGCGGCCGGTGTTGTGTTTGGCGAGCTTGATCGACCCCTCGATCGCGTCGCTGCCGCTCGGTCCGCCGAAGATGACCTTGCTGTTTCCGGAGAGACCGTCGGGCGCGATGTCGTTGAGCCGTTCGATGAACTCGATCCGCGCCTCGGTGGGGAAGTCCACCGTATGGGTGAGCTTATCGAGCTGCTCGTGGACCCCCTCCAGCACGTACGGGTTGGAATGGCCGACGTTCAACACGCCGATGCCGGCGAAGAAGTCGAGGAACGTGTTTCCGTCGACGTCCCTGATGGTCGCGCCCTTGGCCTCCTCGAGCGCCACCGGTATGCGGCGCGGGTACGCGACCGCGTTGCTGTCGACCTCCCGTTGCCGTTCCAGCAGCCGCTCCGTTTGCGGCCCGGGTACCGGCTCCACGTCAGGCTCCATCGAGAAGTGGAGCTCGTCGATCGGTGGGCTTGCTACCATGTGACAGGAATTTGCGCGAGGATGTATATAATTCGTGATTGTGCAATAATATCTATTTCAGGGAGTCTGTGTACTAGATAAAAGGTCTTATTTGAACATTGTTCAATAAATGTAATTCTCTCAGGACCTACTACTTATCATTTGAATCAGAATCTAGCCGAAGTGGTTCTGACACTCAAACACAATGATCGGCGGATGCTCATGAAGAGCGTCGGCGACACGGCGACCGCGTCGACCGCGGTCACCGGTCGTCGACGCCCGGGTCCGCGGCCATCTCGGCGGTCCGCACCGCCGCGACGTTCTCCGCCACGTCGTGGACCCGGACGATGTCGGCGCCGCGGTCGGCCGCCAGCGACGTCGCCGCGAGGGTCGCGGGAAGGCGGTCTCCGGACGCCTCGCGTCCGACGAGCCCGAACATCGACTTCCGCGAGTGGCCGACGAGCACCGGGCAGCCGAGCGCCCGGAACTCGTCGAGGCGGCCCAAGAGCTCGAAGCTCTCGACGGCCGACTTGCCGAATCCGAGTCCCGGATCGACGATGATCTGCGACCGGTCAAGCCCGGCCTTCTCCGCCAAGAGCACCCGCTCGGAGAGCGCAGCCAGCGTGTCGTCGACCACGTCGTCGTACTCGACGTCGACGTCGGGATCGACCGGCGTCTCTATCGAGTGCATCACGACCACCGGCACTTGGTGTTCGGCGGCGACCAGCCGCATCTCCGGATCTTCGAGCCCCGAGACGTCGTTGAGCACGTCCGCGCCGGCCGCGAGCGCCGCCCTCGCCACCGCGGCCTTCCGGGTGTCGATCGAGACGAACACGTCGAGATCGGCCAGCGCCTCGACGACCGGGCGCACGCGGTCGATCTCCTCGTCGACCGGCACGGGATCGGCGCCCGGTCGGGTCGACTCCCCGCCGACGTCGACGATATCGGCGCCGGCTTCGACCATCGCCTCGGCGCGGGCGACGGCGTCGTCCCGGGCCTCGAAGCGCCCGCCGTCGTGGAACGAGTCCGGCGTGACGTTCAACACGCCCATGACCGCGGTCCCGGAGTCCCACGGATAGACCGCAGCGTCCGTGTCCGTTTCGGACGCGGCTTCGAGGTCCAGCGTCTCCCGGAGGTCGTCGCCCACGACCTCGAGGCCGTGGGGCTCGCCGTCGAGCGCGTCGAGGAGCCGTCGGAACTGCGCGACCGTCCCCATCAATGCGATGTCGACGGGTTCGCGGCCGCGCGTCGAGAGCCCGGAGACGACGCACCGGCCGCCGATCGACAGCAACTCCCGCCTCACGTGATCGGCCTGGCGGGGGGAGAGTCGGGTGGTAACGACTCGGTGCACGCCGTCCGCACGCGCCCGCTGGACGTCGCCGGCGCTCACGTCGGCGGCCTCCATGACCGCGGCGGCGGTTTCGAGGTCGTCGACCCGCCGAGGCACGTGCAGCCGCGTCCAGCGCCGGCGGGCCTCCGCGACGACCCGTAACGATCCGCAGATCAGCACGGCGTCGCCCGCGTCGGCGGCCGACAGCGCGGCGTCGACGGCGTCGGCCACGGACCCTCGCGTGCCCGCGTCGACGGCGTCGTCGAACGCCGACGCGAGTATCGCTGGCGTCTCCGCTCGTTCGAGGTCCGGCCGGCAGGCGTAGACGCGGTCGGCGTCCGGCAGCGCCGCCGCCATCTCCGCAATGTCCTTATCGCACATCGCGCCGAAGACGATGTGGAGCGAGTCGCACTCGAACGTCGAGAGCGTCTCGGCCACCCCCTCGCAGCTGGCCGGGTTGTGCGCGCCGTCCAGCACGACGAGCGGATTCCGTTCCATCACCTCGAAGCGGCCAGCCCAGTGCGCGTTCCGGAGCCCGCGCTCGACGGCGGCCGGGGAGACGCCGTCGAACTGCCGGGCCAGCGCCGCGGCGACGCCGGCGTTGCGGACCTGGTACGCGCCCAGCAACGGGAGGGACGTCCTCGCCGACCAGTCGTCGGTTTCGATCCCGACGGCCTGTTCTAAGCCCTCGCGGCCGCCGTCGGTCACCCGGAGGTCGGCGTCGGCGGCGGTTCCGACACGGTAGACGTCGGCGACCGACTCGACGGCCGACAGCGCCGCGCCGGTCGCGGCGGTCACGAGGGGCGCGTCGGCGGGGGCGACGGCGGCCAAGTCCCGGGCGATCTCCTCGACGGTGTCACCGAGCATGTCCGTGTGCTCGAGCGAGACGCTCGTGACTGCCGCCGCATCGGTATCCAGCGCGCTCGTCGCGTCGTACCGGCCGCCGATGCCGACCTCTAATACGGCGACGTCCACGTTTGCGCGGGCGAACGACCAGACGGCGAGCGCCGTGAGCGCCTCGAAGAACGTCGGCGGGTCGCCCTCGGCCGTCCGATCGTTCACGTAGGGTTCCACCCGCTCGACGAATTCGGTGACGGCCTGCTTCGAGACCGTTCGCCCGTCGAGGCGTATCCGCTCTCTGACGTCGTTCAAGTGGGGCGAGGTGTAGATGCCGACGTCGTATCCGGCCTGCCGCAGCACGCTCTCGACCATGCGAGCGGTGCTCCCCTTCCCGTTCGACCCCGCCACCTGAACGACCTGCAATTCCTCGCCGGGGCCGTCGAGGTGGTCGAGCAGGCGTCGCGTCGACTCGACGCCCTCGGCCGGTGGGTACCGGCGGAGGTCGAAGAGGAAGTTCGCCGCCTCGTGGTATTCCATATCAAAGGGAGTAGGGCGAACGGTTTATCGGTTTTTCCCCGCCGGCACGGAGCCGCCTCGGCGAGGAGGTTCGCGGACGCGTATTACGGGCGTTCAGGGCCGTTCCGTCCGGGAGACGGGAAAGAGATCGTCGGCCGGTAGCCGGTGGAAGGCAGATCTCACGGCGAGCGACGGCGCCGGGGACCGAGTCGTGGCAGTTTCCGGGGTCTTGACCGGTTGCGTTCGTCGGGAGCGACGGACCCCCGGATACGCCTCCGCCCCGAGTCCTGTCGTCCGACTGGTCGGTCGTGGATCCGAATCTCTACGTCCCAGTTCACTGGGAAGTTCGGGTTTACCGCGTCCGGAAGGCGGTCGGTTCCCGGGTCCGGGCTCGGATCGGGATCGGGAGACGACGACGAACCGACCGGTCGCCGAAACGAGAACCCGACCGACTGAGGCACCTCCGCAACGCTCCGAACGTCGAATGCGACGATTAATGATAACATCTAACACGAATACGGCCGATCGTTCGAACGGCGCCCACAGCGACCGGGCGGCCCTGATCCGAGCGGAATCGACCGAGGTGTACCTATGTCAGAGACGCAATCCCCAAACCGAGAACTGGTACGCGACTACCTGAAGGCGTTCAACGAACAGGACCGGGACCGGATGACCGAGCTGCTCGCCGAGGATGTCGTCGAGCACGGGATCGTCGAGGAGCTGCACGGGATCGAGGAGATACTCGGCTTCCTCGACGCGCACTTCGAGACGTTCCCCGACTACGGCGGAACCACGGAGGCGATGACGGCGGAGGACGACCTCGTCACCGTTCGATACACCGTCGCCGGGACCCACACCGGCCAGTACCGCGACATCGAACCGACCGGCCACACCGTCGAGTGGACCGGCATCGCGATGTACCGCATCGAAGGCGACGAGATCGTCGAGATCTGGATCGAAGAGGACCGGCTCGGCCTGCTCGAACAGCTCGAGGTCGTCGACCCGCCGGCCCACCTGCGCATCTGAGACGGCCGCTCCGCCCCGTGACGCCATCCCGCTCGAACCGCCACGCTCTCCCTCCAAGTATTTCGTCTTATCTCGGAAGGTGACGAACGGCCCGGATCGGCCGCCGCCGATCGGGCTACGGTAACTCGACGTCGACGCCCGACTGGAGGCCGGCGGCCTTCGTCGTGTTGTACATGAGCATCGCGATCGTGAGCGGGCCGACGCCGCCGGGGACCGGCGTGATGGCCGACGCCTTCTGTTTCGCGCTCTCGAAGTCGACGTCGCCGACGAGTTCGTACCCCTTCTCCGTGTCGGCGTCGACCCGATTCACGCCGACGTCGACGACGACGACGCCCTCCGAGAGCATCGATCCGTCGATCATCTCCGGGACGCCCGCGGCCGCGATGACGATGTCGGCGGCGCGGGTCTTCGCCGCCAGATCGGTGGTCCGGGAGTGACACACCGTCGTGGTGGCGTTGCCGCCCGGCGCCTTCTGTACCAGGAGGTTCGCCATCGGCTTCCCGACGATGTCCGACCGCCCGACGACGACGGCGTCTTTCCCCTCTGTGTCGACGTCGGCGGCCGCGAGGAGCTTCTGGATGCCGTGCGGCGTACACGGCTTGTATCGCGCGTCTCCGGCGACCATGCGGCCGACGTTCTCGGGGTGGAAGCCGTCGACGTCCTTCATCGGGTCGATGCTCCGGAGGATCCGCCGGGCGTCGACGTGGTCGGGAACCGGCATCTGCACTAAGATCCCGTGCACCGAGGGGTCCTCGTTTAGCTCCTCGACTCGGTCGAAGAGCCGATCGGCGGGCGCGTCGGCGTCGATCTCGTGGTGGTAACTCTCGATGCCGATCTCCTCGCAGGCCCGTCGTTTCATCGAGACGTACGTCTCGCTCGCCCCGTCGTCGCTCATCAGTACCGTCGCTAGCCCCGGAGTGACGCCCGCGTCCGCGAGCGTCCCCACGCAGTCGCCGACGTCGGCTCGGATCCGATCGCCGATCTCGTTACCGTCGATTATCGTCGTCATGGTGGTGATGTCGTTGTCATGGTGATGATGTCGTTGTCATGGTGATGGTGGTTTCCTCGCCGTCGCCGACGGCCGGAACGCGCCGACGGAACGCGACGGCCGATGCAGCGTTATCAGTTCGCATGCTACTGTTCGGTCGGGGCGTAAAGTCGCGGGCGGGGAATAGTACGGGTATTAAAATACCCACCGATTTTCGTTCCGCTCGTGTGACAATTCGAGTTTGCGTCGGATGGATCGTCACTCCGCAGAACGTTTTTGACCGAACGTCCGTTATCCGTGGTATCAGTTCCGAACGATCTGTGACGGTCGTTCGGAGATGACTGTATCAAATGACAGATCCACTCGTCGTCACGGAGAGGGAATCGTTCATCGAGATTGCCGCCGCCGCCCCGGACGGTTCGCGGGTCCCGGTCGAGGTCCGCGTCACCGTCTCGGACCCGTTCGAGTCGTATCGGCGGGCGCGGAACGCGAACGGCGACGGCGTCTACCTGGAAACCACGGGGGGACAGCCGGGTTGGGGGTACTTCGCGACCGATCCGGTCGAACGGGTGCAGGTGGACGCGGAGGCGCCATCGGCCGACGGAGCCAGCCCGAGCGTCGAGGCCATCGACGCGCTGCTCGACCGCCAGCACCTCGTCCGCGGCGACTGCGACGTGCCGTATCCGTGCGGCGCGTTCGGCTGGCTCTCGTACGACGTCGCCCGGGAGCTCGAGGACCTGCCGACGACGACGGCGTCGGACGGACTGCCCCGGCTCCAGCTCGGCGTGTTCGACCGGGTCGCCGCCTGGGAGGAGCCCCGCGACGACGACGCGACCCGGCTTCGCGTGACCGCGTGCCCGGTCGTCGACGGGTCGCCGGCTGACGCATATAAGACCGGCCGAGAGCGGGCGCTCGCGCTCGTCGAGGCGGCGCTCCACGGCGACGGCCGGACCGCCTCGCCTCCGACGCCTGAGAGGCGGGCGACCTTCGAGAGCGAGTGCGGTCAGGAGGCGTTCGCCGACCGGGTGCGGGCGATCAAAGAGCACGTCCGGGACGGCGACACCTTCCAGGCGAACGTCTCCCACCGGCTGGTCGCCCCGGTGACGGTCGATCCGGTCGACGCGTACGCGGCGCTGCGGCGGGTCAACCCGGCTCCCTACTCCGCGCTCGTCGAGTTCCCCGGGGTCGACCTGGTGAGCGCGAGCCCCGAACTCCTGATCGACGTGGAGGGTGACCGTCTGCTGACCGAGCCGATCGCCGGCACACGGCCGCGCGGCGAGACCGCGACGACCGACGCCGACCTCGAAGCGGACCTGCTGTCCGACGAGAAGGAGCGTGCCGAACACGCGATGCTGGTCGACCTCGAACGCAACGACCTCGGCAAGGTCAGCGAGTACGGCACCGTCGACGTGCGGGAGTACCGCCGGGTGGACCGGTACTCGGAGGTGATGCACCTCGTCAGCCTCGTCGAGGGCCGGCGCCGCGACGACTGCTCGATCGCCGACACGGTCGCCGCGGTGTTCCCCGGCGGCACCATCACCGGCGCGCCGAAACCCCGGACGATGGAGATCATCGACGAGATGGAGACGACCCGACGAGGCCCCTACACCGGCTCGATCGGCGTGTTCGGCTTCGATGACCGCGCGACGCTCAACATCGTCATCCGCACTCTCGTCCGGTACGACGACGAGTACCGGTTGCGGGTCGGCGCCGGCATCGTCCACGACTCCGTTCCCGAACTCGAGTACCGGGAGACGCTCGACAAGGCCCGCGCGCTGGTGACGGCCGTCGACGAGGCGCTCGGAGAGCAGGGGGCCCTCGCCGTGGACGCCGCGAGCGACCCGCTGGAGGGCGGCCGATGATACTCGTTATCGACAACTACGACTCATTCGCGTACAACCTGGTCCAGTACGTCGGCGAGTTCGACGACGTCGTCGTGAGGCGGAACGACGCAGTCGACGTCGCGGACGTCCGTGCCCTCGATCCCGACGGGATCGTCGTCTCGCCCGGGCCCGGCACGCCCGAGGCGGCCGGCGTCTCGATCCCGATCTTCGAGGAACTCTCCTACCCGACGCTCGGCGTCTGTCTGGGTCACCAGGCGCTGTGTGCGGCCAACGGGGCCACGGTCGGCCACGCCCCCGAGGTCGTGCACGGGAAGCCCTCGCTGGTCCGCCACGACGGGGCGGGGCTCTACGACGGCGTCGATGACCCCTTCGAGGTGGGTCGGTACCACTCGCTGGCCGTCGAGCGCGACGACATCCCCGGCGAGCTCGAGGAGACCGCTCACACCATCGCGGAGGGGCGGGCGGACGGGGCAGACGGCGTCGACGGGTCGAACGAGGCGGACGGGACGGACGGCGACGACGGCATCGTGATGGGCGTTCGCCATCGAGAACGGCCGCACATCGGCATGCAGTTCCACCCGGAGAGCATCCTCACGAGCCCGGGGAAGCGCATCATCGAGAACTTCTGTACGAGCATCGCGGGCGGGTGAGACGCCCGCCGCGGGGTCAGTCGTTGTCCGGTGGATCGAGATCCGGGTGGGTCTGGATCTCGGGGAGCCGGTTCCGGACGTGGCCGATGACTGAGGTGTGGCCTCTTTCGTGCCGATAGAACGTGCCCGTGAGCCCGATCAACGCCACGAGCGACAGGACGGCGAACGGCCCGCCGGTCAGGACGGCCAGCGCCTGCAGCGTCCCGGCGCCGCCGACGAGCAGCACGGCGACGGCGACGCTTCCCTGTAGGACTCCCCAGAAGACGATGCTCGCGCTCGAGGGCGCCAACCCCCGCTTGGCCGCGAGCGTCGCGACGACGAGCGTCGACGTGTCCGCCGACGTGGCCATGAAGGTGATGATGAGCGCCAGAAAGAGGAACATCAGCAGTTGGCTGAGCGGGAGCGCCTCGAACAGCGGGAAGCCGGCGACGGCCTCGGCACTCCCGTACGACGACATGGCCGCGAGCACGTCCGCCCGTCCGGTATGCTGGACGAACAGCGACGTACCGCCCAAGATCAGGAACCAGGCCATCGTCGCGGCCGAGGTGGCGATCACGCTGACGAACACCACCGTCCTGATGCGGCGTCCGCGGGAGAGGGCGGCGATGAACAGGCCGGCGAACGGCGCCCACGAGAACCACCACGACCAGTTCCAGACGGTCCAGTCGGCGACCCACTGGCCGTCGAGGTAGACGCTCAGCGGGACGAAGTTGACTGCGTAGCTCCCCAGCGCCTGCGTCCCCCGCTCGAAGACGAACGTTCGGGGGCCGACGGCGACGATGAGCGCGGCAAAGAGACCGAAGAGCAGCATCGTCACGCCCGAGATGCGCCGGATGCCGCGGTGGACGCCGCTCACCGCCGACAGGCAGAATATCAGCGTGAGCCCGCCCACGAACAGCACCGGGCCGAGCCGCCCCGCCGTGACGCCCCACTGGAAGCTCGTGCCCGTGAGGAACTGCTCGCTCACCAGCGCGACGGACGTCGCGATGCCGCCGATGATCGCGAACACTGCGAGCGTGTCCACGAGCGTGCTCCACCGGGAATCCAACCCGTCGACGCCGAGGAACGGCGCCAGGATCGTCGAGACGCGGAGCGGGGCGCCCCTGTTGAAGACGAAGTACGCGATTGGGACCCCGATGACGGCGTAGGCGCTCCACGCCGACAGTCCCCAGTGGAACAGGGCGTACGTTAACGCACCGCCGATGGCGGCGCTCGACTCCGGCGCGGCGTCGACGTACGGCGGCGGGGTCTGGTAGTGGAACAGCGCTTCCGCCGGTCCCCAGAACACCACTCCCGCCGCGATGCCGGCGGTGAACACGAGCGTAAAGAGCGTCGGCAGGGTGTACGACGGCTCGACGTCGGGACCACCGAGCTTGATCCCACCCCAGGGACCGAGGAGCAGGAACAGACAGTAACACACGGACACGAAGACGGCGGCGAGGAACACCGGACCGCCGACGCTGAGTATCGCGTCGGTCACGCCGCCGACGACGCCGGAGACGGCGTCGGGAAGGGCGACCTGCAGGAGGAAGAACAGCGCGAACAGGACGACGGCCGGCGCCAGCGTCGCCAGCTCCTGTCGGGCGAGGAACCCGCGCAGCATCTCTCGGACGCCCCGACGACGGACCCGCAACAGATACGACTCCGGCAACGCCCCCTCCTCGTCCGACGAGTGAGGGAGAACGGCGAGGTAGCCGAGGCCGGAGCTGAAGAACACCAAGGCGATCGTCAGCCACGCTTCGCCGGAGACGGTTTCACCGATAAAACCGGGAAAAAAGAACCCGGCGAGCACGATGGCCCCTGAGACGGCACACAGCGGCACGAGGACGCTTCCGGCGACTCCACCGCGCTGGCTCCCGGTACTCATACGGACCCATGTTAGCGAATCACACTGATAAATGTGTACCGTGCAGGGAGCGATCGCGCGTCGGTTGGAGCCTACTCGTCGTCGGCGTTGCCGCTGATCTCGCTCAACGGCGATCGCGAGTCGCCACCGAGCACCGATCGGCCGAGGAGCCGCCCGCCGATCTCGAGGGGGTTAATGACGTCGTCGGCCCCGACCGACTCGAGCTTCTCGACGTTCCGCGCCTCGTTGGCGGCCGCGACGATCCGCACGTCCGGGTCGACGTTCCGCGTCGCGAGCACCGCGAGCACGTCCCGTGCGTCGTCGTCGCTGCCGACGACGACCCCGCGGGCGGCGTCGGTCCTGGCGTCGCGCAACACCGACTCGTCGGTCGGGTCGTCGGTGAGGACGTTCACTCCCTCCGTGTTGAGCTGGGAGGCGGTCTCCTGGTCGGGCGTCACCACCACCAGTTCCGTCTCCGCACCGAGTTCTTCCAGGAGCGATTCCGTCACGTCGCCGTACCCGAGGACCACGACGTGGTCCTCTAAGAGTGTGAGTTCAGATGCGGTCATGTTTCCGAACGCCGCGGCCATTCGCGATTCGATCGCCGGACCGATGAGCGCACCCACCGCGACGGTGAAGGCGCCGGTACCGAACAGGATGATGGACAGCGAGAACCACTTCGAGATCCCCGTCGTCGGGGTGATGTCGCCGTAGCCGACGGTCGCGATCGTGACGATGACGTAGTAGAAGGCGTCCCCCCACGTGGAGATGCCGCCGAACTGGTCCCGTAACCCGTAGGAGCCGACCGTCCCGTAGAGAACCACGCCGAGGATGGCGGACAACGACGCGATCTGCAGCGACGAGAGGTCGAGCGACTGGCGGAACTGGTCGCGGTTCCGGACGTGGAGCGGGAAGGTGATCGCGATGAGCACCAACACCGGGATGTCGGTCGGCCGGAGCGTCGTCAAGGGTAACACGGCCAGCGCCGGGACGACGACGGCGGCGGCGAGCCAGGCGATGCGTTTCCGGCGCTGGAGGCCGACCGCGAGGATGCCGAGGACGAACGCGAACAGGACGCCCCCGAACCGCGCCAGCGGCACCGCGAGCGACGTCGGCAACAGGCCGGCCAGCGGTCCCGCCAGCGTCACCGACGGCTGACTGAGGTTCGACAGTCCCGTCACAAACGACAACAGCGTGAGGGCGGCGGTCAGTGACACGGTCGATCGCGCGCCCGAGAACTCCCGCCACTCGACGAGCGGTATCCTATCGGCGGGATAGAAGATCTCCTCGATGGCCCGCTGAACCGGACCGCCTGATGAGTCGGACACCGGGGGTCAATTCTCAGACTCCATATAAAAAACGCTCGCCGTCAGAGGGGCGGACCGCGGAACTGAGCGGGCGGAGATCGACCGCAGTCGGTACCGCCGCCTCGCCGCGTCGAGCGAACCGTTCCACGACCGATCCGGAATCCGATAGGTCGTGTCGTCGGTGGCGGCCACGGCCGGATTTATACGGGGTCCGCGGGTAACTCCGCCCATGAAGCGCACTATCAGCACGGACGATGCGCCGGCGGCGGTCGGGGCGTACAGCCAGGCGACGACGAACGGCAGTCTCCTCATCACCGCGGGCCAGCTCCCGCTCACCGTCGACGGCGAGCTGCTCGACGACGAATCGGTCGCGGAGCAGACCCGGCAGTGTCTCGAGAACGTCGCGGCGATACTCGAGTCGGAGGGGCTCTCGCTCAACGACGTGCTCAAGACGACGGTCTTCCTCGACGACATCGACGATTTCGACGCTTTCAACGAGGCCTACGGCGAGTTCTTCGACGAGGACCCGCCGGCCAGGAGCGCCGTCGGCGCCGGCGCCGTGCCGAAAGGCGCGGCGGTCGAGATAGAGGCGATAGCGACCACCGAGTGACGACGGGGACGGTGGCCGCCGGGCGGGCCATCGATCCCAGGGGGTTCGACGGCCGCTACACCGCTACTACGCCGTCAAGGGCCGGAGCCCCAGGGGCCTCCGACCCGGGCGCTCGCAGAGCGGCTCGACCAGGGCGGCGTCGTCGACGACGACACGCCGATCGCTCGGCTGCCGGCCCGACCCGTCGACGCTGGAGACGACCGACGGAGCGCTACCGGAGCTGCATCTCCTCGGCCCGCTCGACGGCCAGTTCGGCGACAGCCTCGAGGTCGTCCTCGGAGCGGTCCGCGAGCACCCGGAGCAGCATGCCGAGCTGTATCGCCGCGGTCTCGCGGAGTTCGGTCGCGTCGCCGGTGTCGTTGCCGAAGTAGTACTCGTGGCGGCCGTCGTCGTGGACGAGGCCGCCGTACACCGAGCGCAGTTCGCCGTCGGTGATGGCGTCGGCCGCCTCCGTCCGGACCTCCTCGAAGCGTGGATTCGTCACGATGGAAGGGGCGGGCGCTGGCACCTAACCCCTTCGCCGCGCCGGCGCCGCACCCCGGACGTGTCGGCCGACTGGTCGGTTGTGGTATCGGGCGTCGGGGCCGCGGCGGTTGCGGGTTTTTTCCGTTCACGACCACGAGCGAAGACATGTCACGACAGACAGGCGCAGTCGGTCGGTCGCCGGTCGTCCGCATGGCGACGAGCGACGGCGAGGACGCGGTGGCCGCGGCTCGTGCGGCGTCGGAGTCGGTCGCGGTCGTCCGGACGGGACCGACTGGAATCGGCGAGAGCGACCCGCTGGTCATGGCGACCGTCGACGGCAGGACGGCGTTCTTCGCCGGTCCCACGGACGCGGGCGTCGAGGACGTCGTCTCGACGGTGGCCGGCGGCGAACTGCCGACCGACGGAGCGGACACCGTCATCGAACACGAGCCCGGAACGGAGACGCTCCCGGTTCCGGATGCCGGGTCGCTCTCCGTCGGCCGGCGGGCGGTGCTCGGGCCGTGCGGCTGGGTCGACCCGCTGGACCCGACCGAGCGGCCGTTTCTCTCGGCCGAACGGTCCGCCGAGGCGCCCGCCGACGCCGGACTGCTCGGCCGCGGACGCGGTGACGCGGCGGCCGACGACCCGGTCGCAACGGAGTGGACGACGGCCCGGGAGGCGGACGGCGACCCGGTCGTGGTCGCAAACGCGAACGAGGCTTATGCCGAGCAGCGCGCCGACCGGACGCTCCTGTGGGGGGTACCGATGTGCGTCCTCGACGGGATGGCCGCGGTCGCCGACCGCGTCGGCGCCGACGACGCCGTCCTCTACCTGAACGAGTCCGACGTCGCCCTCGTGCGACACCTCCGCGAGGCCGTCGACGCCGCTAGCGAGCACCTCGACCTCGACGTGCAACTGGTCGCGGGACCGGACGAGCACCGCGCGGGGGCGCCGACGGCGGCGCTGGAGGCGATGGAGGGCGCCGACCGCATCGAGCCACGGCTCCAGCCGCCCTCACCCGCCGAGCACGGCCTCTACGGCCGGCCGACGGTCGTCCACACGCCACGGACATACGCGCAGGTTCGGCACGCGATGGCCGAGCCGGACGCCTTCGACCCCGGGGCCGCGGACCCCGGGACCCGGCTGTTCACCGTGACGGGCGACGTCGCGGCCCCGGCGACGGTCGAACTGCCCTCCGCGAGTTCGCTCGCGGCGGTCCGCGAGGCCGTCGACCTCGAGGGGGCGTTCAAGATGGCCTGCGTCGGCGACGTGCTCGGCGGCTACACCCGTGACCTCGATGTGAGGGCGACGGCGGGGTCGCTTCGGGCGGCGGACCTCGGGACCGGGGGGGTCGTCGAGTTGCTGGACGAGAGCCGGTGTGCCCTGGCCGACGCCGGCGACCGCGCGACGTTCGCCGCCAGCGAGAACAGCGGGCGCTGCGTCCCCGGTCGCGAGGGAACCAAGCAACTGGCCGAACTGCTGCGGGACGTCTACGACGGCGACCTCGAGGACGAGAAGATACGCGAGCTGGGGCGGGTGATGCGCCGGTCGAGTAACTGCCGGACCGGCGCGCACGCGCCACGGCCCGTGACGACCGTCATCGAGAGCTTCGGGCCGGAGGTGCGCGCCCACGCTGACGGCCGCTGTCCGGCCGGGAGTTGCACGGGGGAACTGTGAGCACCGACGACGCGCTCCCCGGCGTGCCTGACTTCGAGGACCCCCAACCCTCGACGCCGGTCACCGCCGAGTTCGACACCGGCACCGCCAACGATCCGGAGGTCGGGACCGACGAGGGACCGACGACCGTGACCGTCGACGGCGAGCCGGTGACGCTGCCCGGCGGATCGACGCTCATCGATGCGATGGAGGCGCTGGACGACGACGTCGTCAGCGTCGACCCCGGTGCCGACGGCGTCTCCGAGGACGCCGACGTGCCCGCACTCTGCTACTACGACCGCGACGGGGACTGCAGCGGGGAGATCGGTCCGCGTAGCGAGTGCCGGACCTGTATGGTCGAGACCGACGAGCACGGCCTCGTGCCGTCGTGTTCGTTCCCGGCCGAGGACGGCCTCGAGGTCCGGACCGACACGCCCGACGCCGCGGAGGCCCGCAGCGTCAACCTCGACCTGGTGCTGTCGAACCACAATCTCCGGTGTACGACCTGCAACGGCAACGGACGCTGCGAACTGCAGGACGCCGCCATCAGCGAGGGCGTCGACCACCCCCGGTACGGCGTCTTCGACGAGCGGGACGCGTACGAGCCCATCGACGACACCTCGTCGTTCATCCAGATCGACCGCAACAAGTGCATCCTCTGTAACCGGTGCGTCGAGGGGTGTAGCGACGTCCAGGTCGAGGGCGTCCTCCGTATCGAGGGCCACGGTGAGGACACCCGCATCGGCTTCCAGTCGGACGCCGAGACGATGCACGACTCCGACTGCGTCTCCTGTGGCCACTGTGCGACGGTGTGCCCGACGGGCGCGCTGACCGAGAAGGGCATCGGCGGCGTCGCGACCCTGCCGCTGCCGGGGTTCACCCAGCGCAACTCCATCGGCAAGGTCATCGAACACGAAGACGTCGAGACAATCGACGAGACGGACGCGCCGAACCGGACGTTCGGCGGGACCGCCGAGGTCGAGGCCGATGGGCTGGAGGGGTTCGTGTCCGCGGCCAAGCGCCGCGCCGGCGACGTGGCCACGGAGTACGGTCACAAGGCGTTCCTGGCCGGCGAGCACACTGCCGAGAGCATCGCCGCAAACACCCTCCCGGAGGGCCGGTTGTTCGACATCGCCGGCGTGGTCAGCGACTACCGGATCGGCAAAATCGACAAGCAAGAGACGACCTGCGGCTTCTGTGCGGTCGGCTGCCGGTTCGAGATGTGGGGCAAGGACGGCGACTCGCTGGGCGTCGTCCCGGTGGACGACCCCGACGACGCGCCGGCGAACAACTTCTCGACCTGTGTGAAGGGGAAGTTCGGCCACGAGTTCGCCAACAGCGAAAAGCGGCTGACGGAGCCGCTCGTCCGCGACGACGACGGCGAGTTCGAGGCCGTCTCTTGGGCGGAGGCTCTCGATCACGTCGCCGACCGGCTGTCGAGCATCCAGGCGGAGGCTGGCGTCGACTCGGTCGGCTGTCTAGCCTCCTCGAAGGGGTCCAACGAGGAGGCCTACCTCGTCCAGAAGTTCGCCCGCCAGGTGCTCGGGACGAAGAACATCGACAACTGCGCGCGGCTCTGTCACTCCTCGACGGTGGCGGCGCTCCAGCAGACCGTCGGCTACGGCGCGATGACGAATCGGATCAACGAGGACGTCGGCGAGGCCGACGCCTACCTCATCAGCGGCTCGAACACGACCGAGTCCCACCCGGTGCTGGCGACCCGAATCAAGCAGAACGTCCGGGACGGCGCCGACTTGGTCGTCTTCGACCCGCGGAGGATCGGCATCGCCGAGCACGCCGACCAGTACACCCGCACCAACCCCGGCTACGACGTCGCTTGGCTCAACGGGATGATGCGGTACATCGTCGAGAACGGCCTCCACGACGAGGCGTTCGTCGAGCGCAACACGAAGAATTTCGATGCGCTGAAAGAGAAGGTCCAGGCGTTCACCCCCGAGAAGGTCGAGGAGCTGGCGGGCGTCCCGCCGGAGGAGCTGGCCTCGGCCGCCGAGACGCTCGCGGCGGCCGACACCGTCGTTTTCGGCTGGGCGATGGGGATGACACAGCAGTCCCACGGCACCGAGAACCTGCTGGCGATGGCGGACCTGGCGCTCCTGCTCGGTCAGCTCGGCAAGCCCGGTGCCGGTCTCTCTCCCTTCCGCGGCCAGAACAACGTTCAGGGCGGCGGCGGAGACATGGGGACGCTACCGGGCAGCCTGCCGGGCTATCAGGACCCCGTCGACGACGAGGTCGGCGAGAAGTTCGCAGACGCGTGGGGCGAGCGCCCGCCCGAGGAGCCCGGCCTCAAGGTGCCCGAGATGCTCGCTGAGGCCCACGAGGGCAACCTGAAAGCGATGTATGTGGTCGGCGAGAACCCGGCCCTCTCGGAGCCGGACATCCAGCACGCCGAAGCGGCGCTGGACGACCTCGGGTTCCTCGTCGTCCAGGACATCTTCATGACCGAGACGGCCGACCACGCCGACGTGGTGCTGCCGGCGGCGACCTCGCCGGAGAAGCACGGCACCTTCACCAACACCGAGCGGCGCATCCAGCGGGTCCGGCCGACGGCCGACCCGCCGGGGGAGGCGCGGCAGGACTGGGAGATAACCCAGGCGCTGGCCCGCCGGCTCGGCTACGACTGGGACTACGACCACCCGCGGGAGGTGATGGACGAGATAAGCGACCTGACGCCCATCTACGGCGGCGTCTCCTACGAGCGGCTCGAGGGCGGCGACGTGCACGGCCTGCAGTGGCCCTGCACCGACGCCGACGACCCCGGCACGCCGTACCTCTACGACCACGAGGAGGGGAACTTCAACTTCGAGGACGGGAAAGCCCGGTTCGTGCCCGCCGACGGCGGCCATCCGGGCGAGATACCCGACGAGGAGTACCCGCTCACGCTCACCTCGGGCCGCGTGCTTTACCACTGGCACACCGGCCAGATCACCCGCCGCGTCGAGGGGCTGATGAGCCACGTCGGCGAGAGCTTCGTCGAGGTCAACCCCGAGACGGCCGACCAACTCGGCATCGGCGACGCGGAGTACGTCCGCGTCGAGTCCCGTCGCGGCTCCATCGTCGTCGAGACGCAGGTCACCACCCGCGTCGGCCCCGGGACGCTGTTCATCCCGATGCACTTCGCCGCCGGCGCCGTCAACAAGCTGACCGGCGAGACGTTCGACCCGACGGCCGGTATCCCGGAGTACAAGATCTCCAGCGTCCGCGTCGATCCGCTCGGCCCGGAGACCGACGAGACCGTGCTGCGCGCGCCCGGCGCCGGCCGGGGTCGCGCCGGCGACGACTGACGCGGACCGTCTTCGGACCGCCGTCGACGCCGCCAATCGCGGCGTGATCGGACGCTCCGACACTCAGCCGTCCGGCGGGACGTTCCGGTTCGACCGGAAGCGGTTCTGTGGGTCCCAGCGCCGCTTCACGTCGACGAGCCGCCCGTAGTTCTCGCCGTAGGCCGCACGGACGCGGTCGCGTCCCTCGTCGGCGGTGAGGACGTTCATCGCCGCCGCGCCGGTCGTGTACGGCCGGACGGCGTCGTGGAACTCGCGGACCCAGGCGACGTGGTCGTCGTCGCGGGCCGGCTCCTCCCAGCGGGCCTCCGCGAGCAGGTGGTGGGTCGCGTCCCGGTGGGGGTAGGCGGTGGCGTCGGTCGGCGGTGCGGTCTCGGCGCCGCTCCGCGGGGAGACGAACACCGTCGCGCCCGACGACGGCGCCCGGGCCGCGTGCTCCCCGATCGTCTCGATGGCCGAATCGGAGAGCGACGCGAGGTACTGGCTCCGCAGGGACGTCCGTATCGAGCCCCGGCTCTCGCCGGCGGCCTGGAACGACGCGTACGACCGCGGGCGGACGCTGTCGGCGATGGGGTCGCCGGCCGTCCGGAGCGGCGCCAGCGCGTCCTCGCCCTCTGTGGGCGGCCCGGCGTAGCACGCGATGCACATCGTCACGCGCGTGCCGTACACCTCCTCCGGGAGGATGTCGGCGGGGTAGACGAGCGGCCCGCCGAGTATCTCCGGGGCGAGCTCATGCAGCGGAACTGGACGGACGTGACGACGCCGACGTTGCCGCCGCCCCGGAGCGCCCAGAAGAGGTCCTCGTTTTCCTCCTCGCTGGCGCGGACGAGGTCGCTGCCGGCGGTTACCACGTCCGCGGCGAGGAGGTTGTCGCAGGTGAGGCCGTGCTTGCGGCTGAGCCAGCCGACGCCGCCGAGCGTCAGCCCGGCGACGCCGATGTTCGGGTCCTGGCCGCCGAGGACCGCCGGCCCGAACGCCTCCGTCTCGTGGTCGACGTCGCCCCAGGTCGCGCCGGGGCCGACTCGCGCGGTCCGCTCGCCGGGGTCGACCCGGACGGCGTCCATCGGCCGGCAGTCCAGCAGTACCCCTCGTCGGACAATGCATAGCCGGAGACGTGGTGGCCGCCGCTCCGGACGCCCAACTGCAGGTCGTACTCGCGGGCGTCCTCGTAGCCGGCGTCACCCGGCTCGAGGACGTCGCCGCGCGCTCGCTCGCGGAGGGTCGCCGCTGGGTCGTGTGCCGGGTCGGTCACGCGGGAAGCGGGAGGGCGGCCGAGAGTGTTAGAACAGCCCGGATATGTTGCCGTCGTCGTCGATGTCCATGTCGGCGGCGGCCGGCCGCTCCGGCAGGCCGGGCATCGTGAGCGCGTCGGCGGTGAGCGCGACGATGAAGCCGGCACCCGCGGACGGGTAGACTTCGCTGATCTCGAGTTCCCAGCCGCTCGGGGCGCCCTTCCTGCTCGCGTCGTCGCTGAGCGAGTGGAAGGTCTTCGACATACAGACCGGCACGTCGCCGAAGCCGAGGTCTTCCATGCGCTCGATGTCCTCGAGCGCGTTGCCGGTGAACTTGACGCCGTCGGCGCCGTAGATCTCCGTGGCGACGGTGTCGATTTTCTCCTTGATCGGCGCTTCCTCGTCGTAGAGGAACTCGAACTCGTCCTCGTCGCTCTCGTCGACGGCCTCGATGACGTGCTCGCCGAGGTCCTCGCCGCCCTCGCTGCCCTTCTCGAACACCTCGGACTCGGCGACCCGGACGCCGAGGTCCTCCTCGCAGTGGTCCACCACAGTCTGGACCTCCTCGTCGGTGTCGTCCGGGAACCGGTTGACCGCGACGACGACGGGAACGCCGAACTGCTGGAGGTTCGAGACGTGCTTGTCCAGGTTTTCGAACCCGCGCTCGATGGCCTCGGTGCCGGCGTCGTCGATGGCGTCGAAGTCGGCCGGCCACATGTTCTCGCCGTGGTACTTCAGCGCCCGGACCGACGACACGATGACGACCGCGTTGGGCGTCATGTCGCCGAGCCGGCAGACGATGTTCATGAACTTCTCGGCGCCCAGGTCGGAGCCGAAGCCGGCCTCAGTGACGAGGTAGTCGCCCATCCCGTACGCGGCTTTGTCCGCGATGAGCGAGTTCGTTCCGTGCGCGATGTTGGCGAACGGGCCGCCGTGGATGAACGCGGGCGTCCCCTCGATGGTCTGGACGACGTTCGGTTTGATCGCGTCCCGGAGCAGCATCGCGGCCGGACCGGTCGCCTCGATGTCCTCGACCGTGACCGGGTCGCCGTCCTCGTCGTAGGCGAGGATGATGCGACCGACCCGCTCCTTGAGGTCGCCCATACCGTCCGCCATACAGAGGGCGGCCATGAGCTCCGAGGCGGCGGTCAGGAGGAAGCTGTCCTCGCGAGGCGTTCCGCCGGTCTTGCCGCCGAGGCCGATCACCATGCTCCGGAGCGCCCGATCGTTCATGTCGATGGCCCGGGGCCACCGGACGTCGGTGACGTCGACGTCGAAGTCCTCGTCCCCCGTCAGTTTGGCGTCCAACATCGCCGAGATGAGGTTGTGCGCCGAGGTGAGCGCGTGCAGGTCGCCGGTGAAGTGCAGGTTGATGTCCTCCATCGGAAGCACCTGCGAGCGGCCCCCGCCGGCGGCGCCGCCCTTGACACCGAACACTGGCCCGAGCGACGGTTCGCGGATCGCGATCATCGCCTCCTCGCCGAGGTGGTTCAGCGTCTGTCCCAGTCCGACGGTCGTGACCGTCTTCCCCTCTCCCTTGGGGGTCGGCGTCATCCCGGTCACGAGTACGAGGTTGTTCTCCCGGTCCGCGGCCTCGTCCCGAAGCCGATCGAGGGCGTGGTGTTTGACTTTCGCCGTGTACTCGCCGAAGTACTGGAGGTCGTCGAGGCCGAGGCCCCACGGTTCGACCAGCTCCCAGATCGGCTCCATCTCGGTCGACTGTGCGATGTCGTAATCCGTCGGTATCGGTTCGTTAGTATCTGTCACGTTTTCGTACATCCCAGCATCGCCGTATGAAGGTTAGCATATCTGCTAACACTCGGATAGGATGTGTTTGCGACGCCCCGCGGTGTGTCCCGCAATGAGTGACGCCTCGTTGACGGGATGAGATTTGCCCGGAAAATCGGCGCTCACCAGAGTTCGGCGGCGTCACGGATCGCGTCCCGCGCCCGCTTCGCACAGTCCCGCTTGCCGCGCCCGAAGTGCACGGTGTTCTCGTCGACCGGCGTCGAGAGGAACCCACCCTCGTCGTTCTCGACGCCGGCCTGTTCGATCTGGAGGTAGCTGATGACGAGTCGCCCCTCGTAGGTGATGTCGCGAACGTCACCGATCCGGATCTGCTTGTCGGCGAACTTCGAGCGGCCCGGACGCTCGATGTGGATCCGCTCGTCGTAGACGTGTAGCGTCCCGTCTTGGAACCCACAGGAGACGAGTGGGTTCGAGTCGGGTGCGTCGTCGTGCATCGCGTCCGATCCGTCGGACGATCCCGGAACGTCGACCATTACGTCGTGGTCAGACCCAGAGCGGCGAAAAGGTTGTCCATGCAACGAGTGGGACGTGCCGTTCGGACGACCCATGGTAAACGTGTGACATACCCGTGTCTGATATTAACAAACAGAACAATACTACCGTGTTTCGAAAAGATATTTTCAAAATCCTCAAGACCCCTCGGTTCATATATAGTAGTATGACGGAGCCAACAAGCAAACGTCAAAAGAACGGTGCCGAAGACGAGTTCGTGAACTACATGCCGGGCATGCCGAGGCTGTCGAGCGAGCCGGGTCGGATCGAACGGTTCGTGACCCGTCTGTTCCGCCGTCGTGGCCCGCTTCGCGCCGTGTTCCGCGACCGGGACGAGTAGAACCGCCGTCGCCTCGCCCGCAGAACAGAATCGCCGGTCCCGTCCGCACAAAGGTTTATGCGCGGTTGCCTCCACATTTTCATATCCGGCGGGAACCGGAGCGGAAGATCATGTCATCACTCATCGGCGGAGCGCAGAACTGCAAACGATGCGGACACGAGGTAGAGAGCGGGCACGATACCTGTCCGAGCTGCTATTTCAACCCGAAGTCCAAGGGGCTTCGGGTCGCCCTCGCGCTGTTGATGGCCGTTATCATCCTGATGACGGCCGTGCTACTGCTCCCGTTCCTGTCACTGTTGTTCGTCAGGCTCGCTGGAGTCGCATTCCTCCTTGCCCTACTCGTGTTCGTCATCTCGTTCGTGTCGACCCCCTACCGGTTCGGATCCCTGTTCCTCTGGTTTTGAGCGCCGACGAGCGGTCACGTCCTCGCGTTCCCCGGCCCGTCGACCGCTCTCCGGGAACTCCTCGTTCGAAACGCTACTCGTCACGCGTCCGTCCGGTGAGGTCACTCGACGCGGACAGCAATTACGCTAGCGGGAGTCAAACGAACGACGTAGCGGGGATCAAACGAACGACGGCCACGGACGAGAACCGCTATCGGCCGAGCCGTTCAGTGCGCCACGATTCGGTGTCCGGCGTTTGGTTGAACGTGTAGATGTGGATCCCCCTGATCTTGTAGTGATCGTCGTCCGCGTACGGCGCGAGCCCGTCGATGAGGTCGTCGGGCTTGTACACCCCCCGCGATCCGACGAGCTGCCTTACGAAGCCGAGTATGCCGGTCGTCTTCCGAAGGAACTTGATCGAGTCGCCGACGCCGACCTTCTGTGAGATCTGCATCAGGCGCTGGTAGTTCATCACGCCCGGGATGCCGACCTCGACGGGGAGGTCGACGCCGTCGTCGCGGATGTCGTCGATCCACTCGAGCACGGCGTCGGGGTCGTAACAGAGCTGTGTGACGAGGTAGGTCGCGTACGGGCTTTTCTTCGCCATCGCGTCGGACAGGGCCTCCGCGTCGAGGAAGTCGTGTCCCTCGGGATATCCGGTGATGCCGACCTCGTCGAAGGAGTGGCCCAACTCGTCGAGAGCGACCAACAGGTCGTGTGCGGACTCGAACTCGCCGGCGGGCTCCTCGCGGTCGCCGCCCGGCACGAAGATGTCCGTCACGCCGGCGTCGGTGAGGCGCTCGGCGATCTCATCGAGGTGGTCGCGATCCTCGACGTAGCGCGCGGCGATGTGCGGCGAGACGTCGTATCCGAGTGCGGCCGCCTGCTCGGTGCGCTCGACCGTGGTGTCGATCCCGAGCTGTGGAGACGTGGTGACGGCGATCGTCGCGTCGTCCGGCAGGTGCCGGATCTCGTCCTCGAAGCTCTCGAACGGCATCAGTTCGAATCGTGCGTCAGTGAGAAGCGCTCCGACGCCGTCACTCCGCTTGATCGCTTGCGTTCCAGCCGACATTACTGGTCATGCGTAAGTGGTAGACCTATTTCCATCTGTGGGTTCCCCAGTCAACCAGTTTAAATGGTAGTCGTTACCATTACTCGTTCGACGCCCGGATCGCCGCGTAGCGCCGTCCGATCGCGGCTCGAATCGGGTCGCAGCGTCATCCGCTCGCAGTCGTACACTGCCGAACGCGTGCGGCGGCCTCCTCGTAGGTAACCTCCCTGTCGGGGGCTTTAGAGAGGCGGCACATCACGAGGTCTAGGAGGTCGAGTTGGTCCAGCAGTTCCCGGGCGTAGCCGTCGTCAAGGTCGAGGTCCCGTCTGACCTCGTAGACGGTCGACGACCGCACGACCGACTCGATGACATCTCCGATCTCGACGTCGTCCGGCAGGCCGATACCGTCGGCGACGAGTTTGGCGTCGGGGAACGACCGCCGCGAGTCCTCCTCCGTGGACGGTTCCACGGAGGAAGACTCCACGGGGGACCCGTCCCGTTCGGACGCCTCATCCCGTTCCGACGGTCCGTCCGCCGTCCCCTGATCGGTCCGCCCGTCTGTGGTCGCCGTCTCGTAGGCGGTCGGCTCGTGGACCCCGGCGTCGATCATGTACCGCCGGACCGTCTCGGCGGAGACGTCCATCGCGATCGCGTCCCGCATCTCGGAGAACGTATCGCACTCCGCGTAGAGCGCCCGGAGGTACTCGACGTCCTCGTACGGCGGCATCGACTCGTCGCGGACCGCCTCCACGCCGTCACTCGGGCCACTCTCGGACAGGTCACTCTCGGACGGGTCACTCTCGGACGGGTCACTCTCGGACGGGTCACTCTCGGACGAGTCACCACCGGCCGGATCACTCCCGACCGGATCAGTCTCGGACGGGTTACTCTCTGCCGGTTCGACATCGCCGACGGCGTCGGTGACGGCCTCACGGCGAGCGTGTTCGACCATCGATCCGCCGTTGCCGTCTGTGACGGCGTCGCCCGTCACACGACCCTCCGATTCCGCAGGCCCGGCGGCTGGAGGATCGATGGTCAGGTCGAGGTCCACTTCGAGCGCCCCGTGCGTGACCTCGACCGTTCGTCCGCTCACCTCGACGGTCGCCGCCGTCGATGTCGGGAGCGGAACCAGCTCCGGCACCGTCAACTCGACCGCGAGCCCGCCGTCGTCGGTGAGCGACGTGGCCTCCACGGTCGGCTCCCGGTCCGTCTCGTCAGTCGGCGTCGAGCGGAGAGGCACCAGCACCTCCATATCGACGCGGAGCGTGGAGCCGTCCGTCGTCGCCTCGACGTTCCGGACCGACCTGCCGCGCGACTGCTGGTTCCCGACGAGCGTCGAGAGGACGTCGAAGGTGGTCTGGAGCGCCATGCCAATGGTATTCTATGGCATAACATAAAATAAGCATGCGTGGGGAATACTGAACCCGTTTAATATAATAATCGAATACGTGAAGCTCTTTAAACCGGCGGCACGGGGTGTCGCGTCTGTTCGCCGAGTCTCACCCGCGGGTCGCGACCGCCGCGAGACGCTCCCCCTCGACGACGACCCCGCGAGCCAGCGAGTAGACGACGCCGGCCTCGGAGACGGTGACGGTCCCGAGGCGTTCGAACGAGGTCGGACGGTACACCGCAC
Source organism: Halorubrum sp. Ea1 (assembly GCF_002252965.1). Taxonomy (NCBI): domain Archaea; kingdom Methanobacteriati; phylum Methanobacteriota; class Halobacteria; order Halobacteriales; family Haloferacaceae; genus Halorubrum; species Halorubrum sp. Ea1. Next base: position 69,350 of record NZ_NHPG01000022.1, on the reverse strand, counting down.
CCAGCGTGTCGCCCGCCTCGAGACGGTCGCCGACCGCGACCGACCGTCGGGGCTCAAACAACCCCGACTCCTCGGCGATGGTGTGTTCGAGACTGTTCCGGAGCACGGTCTGAACCGCCGGTGCGGACGGTTCTCCCTCGAGGACCCGCATCTCCCGGAGTACGTTCATGACGCCGCTAACGCCGGTTTCGACGGCCGACCGATCGACCGTTCGACTGTTCGATAGCTCCGCGGTGATCGCCGGGATCCCGACGCGCTCCGCGGCGTCCCGGAGCATCCCGGTGGGCCCCTCGTCCGGGTCGGCGAGCAGGTACTCCGTCCCGAAGGCCCTCGCGAGCCCGCGCGCGTCGGAGCCCTCTCCGAACCTGACGTGTGCCAGCATGTCCGGCGTCCCGGTGTGGAGGTCGACGACCGCGTCGGCGTCGGTCACCAGCTCCCAGAGCCGGGCGGCCACCCGTTCCTGGAAGCTGCCGGTTTCGTCGCCCGGCCAGACCCGGTTCAGGTTCGCGTTCCGCGCGTCGTACGCCGTCGGCGTGACGTACGACCGGTGATCGAAGGCCAGCGGGTTCGCCACCGGCACGGCGACGACGGTGCCCGCGAGGTCAGCCTCGATGAGCCGCTCGTGGAGGTGCCGCAACGTGACCGGCCCGTTGAGTTCGATACCATGTTGTGCCGCCTGCAGGTAGACGGTCGGCCCGCTGCCCCCCGCGTACCGGTGGACCGTTGCGTCGACGGTCGCGCCGGAGGGATGTCGGCTGAGGCGGCGGTCGGTCGTCGTATGAGTTACCGGCTCGTACTCCATGGTCTGACCCGGCGGTACAGGGGCAAAAGCCCCGGGCTCACCCTCGTTCGTCGAGGGGCCGTGATCCCCTCGCGGACCGTCGCGACCGATCGCCACGGGAACCGGGAGGGACGCGACGGACATCGAACGCCGACGCGACGGACGCCGAGATGGGACACCAGACGACTCGAGCGAGGCGGGCGACGGCCGCGAAACCACATTCTGACAGGAGCCGGACGGGTTGAGGGGAAACGGGCCCCAAAGACGGCCTATGCGACAATTATATTCGGCCGCCATAGCGAGATACAGTCGTATTTATGCAGCCCACAGAAAGCCTGCCGACGCAGGCCGACACCGTCGTCATCGGTGCCGGAATCGTCGGCTGCAACGTCGCGTACCAGCTCACGAAACTCGGTCGGGAGGACGTCGTGGTCGTCGATCAGGGCCCGATGCCGACCACCGGCGGGTCTTCGACGCACGCGCCGGGGATCATGTTCCAGACCGCGGAGCCGAAGACGCTCAGCCAGTTCGCCGACTACAGCCGAGAGCTCTACTCGGAGCTCGAGGGCGCCGACGGCAAGCAGGCGTACAACGAGACGGGCGGCATCGAGGTCGCCCGCAGCGAGGAGCGAATGGCGTTCCTCCAGCGGCGGGTGGAGGCGGCGAAGGCGTGGGGGATCCCGGATCCGCAGCTGCTCTCCCCCGAAGAAGTGACCGAGCACCTCCCGCTGGTCGACGAGGAGCGCATCCTCGGCGGCTACTACTCGCCGACCGACGGGCAGGTCTCCGGCGTCATCGCCTGCGACGCGCTGGCGCGGGCCGCGATAGACCGGGGGGCGACGTTCGTTCCGCACACGCGCACGGAGGACGTCGAAACGGCCGACGGCGGGGTTCAATCGGTCGTCACCGAGAACGGCACCATCGAGTGCGACGACGTCGTCGTCGCGACGAACATCTGGGCGCGGCAGCTCGGCGAGAAGCTCGGCGTCCACCTGCCCGTGACGCCGGTCGAACACCAGTACACGATGACGGAGTCGCTCGACGAACTGGGCGACGCCGCCGTCGACGTCGCGAACCACCCGCTGTTCGAGAACTACCGCAACGTCTCCGGCGAGAAGGCGAAACGGTTGCTCGTCGGGCCGGACCGTCCGATCCTGCGCGATCAGGACAACGCGATGTACTTCCGGACCCACGGCGATTCCTACGGCATCGGCTCGTACAACCACGAACCGATCGTGCCGGATCCGATGGAGCTCGGCGGCAACGATCCGGACGGCGAGCAGGGATCGGTCCACGAGTTCACCGACCAGCACATGAACAACGCGACCCACCCGGACCGACCGCACAAGTCCCCCCGGCAGGCCAGCGACGAGCTGCTGCCGGCGACAGAGGGGAAGGAGCTCGAGTTCAAGTACAACGGGATGTTCGCCGAATCGCCGAACGGCCTGCCGGTCATGGGTCCGGTGCAAGAGTGCGACGGGCTCTGGACCGCGGCAGCGATCTGGGTGACCCACGCCGGGGGCGCCGGAAAGGCGCTGGCGGAGTGGATGGTGAACGGGGTCCCGCGGCTCGACGACGGCCCGATCGACCTCGCGGACAGCGACGTGAACCGGTTCGACGCCCACGAGGGGTCGTGGGACTTCGCCCGCGACATCGGCGCCGAGGAGTACCGCATCGTCTACAACGTCATGCACCCCAAGTGGGTCTGGACGGACAAACAGCGGGACATCCGGCGGACGCCCATGTACCACACCCACAAGGAGATGGGCGCGGAGCTGTGGGCCGAGGCGGGCTGGGAGGAACCGCAGTGGTTCGAGTCCAACGCCGACCTCGTCGACCGGTACGCCGACCGGATCCCCGACCGCGACGGCTGGGAGGGGAAGTACTGGTCGCCGATCGAGGGCGCGGAGGCCCTGCACGTCCGCGACGCCGTCGGGCTCCACGACATGACCTCGTTCAACAAGATCGAGGTCATCGGCAGCGACGCCGAGGCGTTCCTCGGGCGCCTCTGTACGAACGCGATCGACCTCGACGTCGGCGACATCACGTACACGCTGCTGTGTAACGAGGGCGGGGGCGTCCGGGCCGACATCACCGTCACCCGGACCGACGACGACCGCTATCTCCTGTTGACGACCGGCAGGGAGGTCGGGAACAACCACGTCGCATGGGTCCGCAACCACTCCCCCGACGACGTGGTCGTCAACGAGGTCACGTCCGACCTCGCGGCGATGGTCTGTACCGGTCCCGACGCTCGAAAGGTCCTCTCGAAGGTGATTGACACCGACCTCTCCGACGAGGCCTTCCCGTTCTACACGAGCCAGGAGACGTTCGTGAACAACGTTCCGGTGCGGGCGATGCGGCTCTCGTACGCGGGCGAGCTCGGCTGGGAGCTCTACACCCCCTCCGAGTACGGCGAGCAGCTCTGGGAGCACGTCCTCGAGGCCGGCAAAGAGTACGACATTCGCCCGTACGGCAACGGCGCGCTGAACGCGCTCCGCATCGAGAAAGGGTTCCGGCTCTGGGGCGAGGACCTCCACACCGAGCACAATCCCTACGAGGCGGGCCTCGGGTGGGCCGTCGACCTCGACACCGACTTCATCGGCAAGGCGGCCGTCGCCGCCGCCGCGGACGGGGATAACATCAGCCACGAGGTCGCCTGCCTGACGCTCGACGACGAGACCGCGACGATCCTCGACGACCGACCGGTGCTTGATGGCGACGAGGCGATCGGCTACGTCCACAGCGCCGAGTACGGCTACACGGCCGGCGCCTGCGTCGCGTACACGTACCTGCCGCCGGAGTACGCCGAGCCGGGCACCGAGGTCGACGTGCTCTTCGAGGGCGACCGCTACGCCGCGACCGTCCGCGAGGAGCCGCTGGTCGACTGAGGGATCGGAGCACCGCTGGATCCCGGGTCGTGCCCCGTCGGGTCACAGATCGTTTCCCATCGCTGTCACGTTGTGGTTTGCCACCGGGGACGTGAGACGGTCCGGTCGTCGCCGGACACCCCGATACCGCCGCACGCTACCGGTTTCCCCGTTCTTCGCCCGTATTTACCGATGTATTTATGAGACGGACACGGCCATTCTTTGAGAGAACTAATGTCTAGCACGAAGCCCCCCACGAAGGCCAAGACCGTCGTCATCGGCGCGGGTGCCGTCGGCTGCAGCGTCGCCTACCACCTGAGCGAACTCGGGGCCGAGGACGTGGTCGTCGTCGACCAGGGGCCGCTCCCCGTCACGGGCGGGTCGTCGGTCCACGCGCCCGGGATCATGTTCCAGACGTCGCCGTCGAAGATACAGACGAAGACGGCCCACTACACGAGCCGGCTGCTGTCCGACGCGGGCGTGTACGACGAGGTCGGGGGCATCGAGTTGGCCCGGAGCGAGGAGCGGATGGACTTCCTGCGCCGGCGCGTCGAGTGGGCGACCGCCTACGGCCTGCCGGAGCCCGAGCTACTGTCGCCCGAGGAGGTGACCGAACACCTCCCGCTGGTGAACGAAGAGGAGATCTTGGGCGGCTACTACTCGCCGACCGACGGCCGCGTCGACGGCATCAGCGCGCTCCAGTGGTACGTTGAACACAGTTCCGCGGACTTCTACGGGAACGTCGAGGTGACGGACATGGAGGTCACCGGCGGCGAGATCGGCGCGGTCGTCACCGACGACGGCCGCATCGAGTGCGATCGGTGCGTCATCGCGACGAACAACTGGGGGTACCAGACGGGTCAGCTCGCGGGGCTGGACCTCCCGATCGCGCCCGTCGAGCACCAGTACGTGGTCACGGAACCGATGGAGGAGCTGGCCGACGCGGACAGCAACGTCGGCGAGAACACGTCGGGGCTCGACGTGCCCGGCAACCGCGACATCCAGGAGCAGATGAGCGAGGGGCCGCACCGACCGGTCGGCCGCGATCAAGACCACTCGCTGTACTTCCGGACCCACGGCGACGCGATCGGGCTGGGGTCGTACAACCACGAGACCCTGTCCGTCGACCCGGAGGCGATGGGAACGAACACCGAGGACAGTCAGGCGTCGGTCCGCGGCTTCACCGAGGAACACTGGACGAAGCCGACTCATCGGTACCGCGACAAGTCGGCGAAGCAGGCGTTCGACGAACTCCTGCCGGCGACCGCCGACGCCGAGTACGCCGCCACGGAGAACGGCATCTTCGTGTTCACGCCGGACGGGATGCCCGCGGTCGGCCCGACCGAGGTCGACGGCCTCTGGTCCGGGCTGGCCATCTGGTGGACCCACTCGGGGGGCTACGGCCGCATCATCGCCGAGTGGATGGAGAACGGCGTCCCGCGGCTCCCGTCGGGTCCCGTCGACACCGGCGGCATCCACGTGCGACGGTTCGAACCCCACGCCGGCGAGACGGACTACTTCGTCGACCGGGGAGACACCCGCTACGAGCAGGTGTACATGAACGTCGAACCGCGGTGGCAGCCCGACGACCACCGCGGGCTGCGGACGAGCCCCTTCTACGCCCAACAGCAGGCTCTCGGGGCGGAGTTCTACCAGTCCGGGGGCTGGGAGACGCCGCAGTGGTACGAGTCCAACGCCGACCTCGTCGACCGCTACGCCGACCGGATCCCCGAGCAGGACGGCTGGCAGGGGATCAACCGGTCGCCGATCGAGGGCGCCGAACACCTCCACACCCGCGAGAAGGTGTCGATGTTCGACATGACGACGTTCAGCTCCATCACGGTGGAGGGCGACGGCGCCGGCGAGTTCCTCCAGCGGATGTGTAGCAACGACGTCGACATCGAGGACGGACAGGTCCGCTACTCGCTGCTCCTGAACGAGGGCGGCAACATCCTCGCGGACGTGACGGTCGTCCGACTCGACCACGAGGAGTACATGGTCACGACCGGCGGCGGCAACTCGCCGGGCATCCACGGCGGCTGGCTGGAGGACCACGCCCCGGAGACGGTGTCGGTTACTATCGAGGAGAGCGCCCGGTCGACAATCGGTCTGTGGGGCCCGAAGTCCCGGCTCCTGCTCCAGCGGTGTACGAACGCCGACGTCAGCGACGAGGACTTCGGCTACTTCACGGCCAAGCAGATCTACGTCGGCGAGGTGCCGGTCGTCGCGCTGCGGGTCTCCTACGTCGGCGAGCTCGGCTGGGAGCTGTGGGCCCCGAGCGAGTACGGGCAGCGGCTCTGGGAGACGCTGTACGAGGCCGGCCGGGACCTCGACGTGCGGCCGATGGGCGGGGGCGCCCTGGAGTCGATGCGGCTCGAGAAGGGCTTCCGACTGTGGGGAACCGACATCGACACCGACTCGAACCCCTACGAGGCCGGGCTCCCGTTCGCGGTGGACATGGACACCGACTTCGTCGGCAGGGAGGCGCTGCAGGCGGCCCGCGAGGAGGGCATCGACGACCGGATCGTCCCCCTCACGCTCGACGACTCGACGGACATCATGCTGAGCGGACGGCCCGTCATGATCGACGGTGAGGCCCAGGGGTACGTCCAGGCGGGCGATTACGGCTACTCGATCGGGGAGTCCGTCGCCTACACGTACCTCCCCGACGAGTACGCCGAGGCCGGCACGTCCGTGCAGATACGCTGTGAGGGCGAGACGTACGACGCGACGGTGCGCGGCGAACCGCTCTTCGACGCCGAACGAGACAAGATCCTCCGATGAGCGCCAGTATCACGGACCCGACCGTCCAGTTCGCCCGATGACCAGCACGAACTCAGACGACCTCCCCGTCACGTACGCGGACATCGAGCGGGCTCGCGACCGGCTCGACGACGACACCGTCGTCAAGCAGACGCCGATCGAGCGGAGTTCGTCGCTCGACGAGTTCGTCGGTGGGGAGGTGTACCTCAAGATGGAACACCTCCAGTGGACCGGCTCGTTCAAGACGAGGGGCGCGTACAACAAGATCCGCAACGAGGTCGAGGCGGGCGTCGACTCGTTCGTCGCCGCGAGCGCCGGGAACCACGCGCAGGGGGTCGCGCTCGCGGCCACGAGGTGCGGGGCGGAGTCGACCATCTATATGCCCGAGAACGCGCCGCAGGCGAAGGTCGAAGCGACTCGCGGCTACGGCGCGACCGTCGATCTCGTCGGCCGGAACTTCCGGGAGACGATGGCACACGCCAAGTCGGCGGTCGAGGACACGGACGCCGGGTTCGTGCACGCGTACGACGACGTCGACATCATCGCGGGGCAGGGCACCCTCGGGATCGAGATGTACCACGACCTGCCGAACGTCGACACCGTCGTCGTCCCCATCGGCGGCGGGGGATTGATAAGCGGCGTCTCGACGGCGATCAAACACCTGTCGCCGGAGACGAGGGTCGTCGGCGTGCAGGCCACCGGCGCCGAGACGGTCCACGAGAGCCTGGACAAGGGGTTCCCGGTGACGCTGGAGGAGGTCGACACCATCGCCGACGGGATCGCCACCGGCGGCGTCTCCGAGAAGACGCTCCGGATGATCCGCGAGCACGTCGACGAGGTCGTCACCGTCACGGACACCGAGATCGCCCGCGCGATACTGCTGTTGATGGAGCGGGCCAAGCAGGTCGTCGAGGGGTCCGGCGCCGCCTCCGTCGCGGCCGTCCTGAACGACGACCTCGACGTCAGCGGCGAGACGGTGATGCCGCTGCTCTGCGGGGGGAACCTGGACATGACGCAGCTCCGGACGGTGCTCATCTACGCGCTGGCGGCCCGGAAGCAGATCCTCCGTATCCGCGTCCGGATCGACGACCGACCCGGACGGCTGGAGGAGATATCCGGCGTCATCGCCGACTGGGACGCCAACATCCACGACGTTAGACACGACCGATCGGTCGACGACCTCGACGTCGGGGAGGCGTACCTCGTCTTCGACGTCGAGACGAGCGGCGCGGAGCACGCGGCCGACATCGTCGACGGCATCGCCGCGGAGGGGTACGAGGTCGACGTGGTCAACCACCGGTCGGACGCGTGACGCCGCGTCGCCGAGTGGGGGTTTTGATTAGTCTCTGTCTCCTCGATCGGGTATGAACGACGAGACCCAGTCGGTCGCCGACCTCCTCTCCGACGTCGCGTCGGCGTCGGTGTCGCCGGCCAGCGGCACCGTCGGCGGCGTCGTCGGGGCGATGGGGACGTCGCTCTGTGAGATGGTCTGTATTCACCTGCAGGATGCGGACCTGAACACCGACGCCGACCTCGCCGAGCTCCGGCGGACGCTCGAGTCGGATCGAGAGCGCCTGTTGACGCTCGCGGAGGCGGACGCGGCGGTCGTCGAGGCGGTGTTCGGCACGAACGGGGTCGACGAGGATCCGACGATGGACGAACGAGCGACGGAGGTGCCGCTCGCGCTCGCCGAGACCTGTCTGGCCGTGCTCGAGACGGCGACGGTCGTGACCGGGGCGGCGGACCGTCCCGTCGTCGTCGACGCCGGGATCGGCGCGTCCTTCGTCGACGCCGCGCTCCGGAGCGCGCTCTTTACCGCGCGGATCAACGCCGCGTCGGCCGACGACGAGTCGTTCCGCGCGGAGACGGAGCGCCGCGCGACCGACATCGAGGCGTCGGCGGACGACGCGGTCCGACTGGCGACGCAGAACGCGGGGACCGACCGAATCGACCGCTCGGCGAAGTAGGTCGACACGGCCGAAGCGCTTAGGAGCGTGGTCGTGGTACGCCAAGGCGGCCAGAGGGAATGTCAGTAGAGTTCCGAACGCTGATCCGCGGGTTCATGTGCGTCGGTGGGGTCGTCTTCGCGGTCTCGGGCGCGGTCACGGGATCGCTGTTCGAGGTGGTATTCGGTGTGTTCGCCGCGGTCCTCGGCGGATTCGGGCTGTGGTGGGACCACCGCGAATCGTCGGACGAGACGTAGCTCGTCCCCCGATCCGTCTCCCGGGAGCGGGCCGCTGGGCTCGACGGCGGCGCGACCGTCGCGAGATCCGTCGACGGGGTCCGAACCGGGGTCGCCCTGCGGCCACCGCGTTTCCCCGCCTCTTCACCGGGAGCCGGAGGCCGTTCCAGGCTGCGGAACGTATAAACGACCCGCACGACGTACTGCAGACGATGGACGACCTCGTCCCGAAGGGAGCCACCGTTCTCGCGGTCCTGTTCGCAGTGGGTGCCTTCGTCACGCTGTTCGCGCAGCGCCCGGTCGTCGCCGGCACCCTCTTCGTGTTCACCGCGTTCTCGATCTATATCAGGGAGACCAATAAGTGAAAGAACACTTCGGGGCCGCAGGACGGGTCCGAACGGGCTGATCGGGGGATGCCCCGTATCGACCCGCCCTGCGGCCCCGACCGGACGCCGAGCGGCCCCAGTCGAGTCGCGTATTGCACAACATGTCTGAGATGTGTTATACCCGAACCTATTTCATTTGTACTGAGTGATATCAGTTCGCACCTATGTTCGAGAACATTCTCATCGCTACCGACGGAAGCGAACAGTCGGAGGCATCCGTTAGCAAGGGGCTCGACTTGGCGGAGTCGCTCGGCTCACACGTGCACTCGGTGTACGTGGTCGAAACGGAGGCGACCTACATTCTGACCGTCGGGCTGGGCGACGACGAGATGGAGGAGTACAAGCAGTACGGCGAGGAGACGGTCACTGGCGTCGTCGATCGGGCGGCGGATCGCGGCCTCGACGGGACCGGCGTGGTCCGAACCGGTAACGTCGCCGCCGAGATCGTGGAGTACGCCGAGAACAACGACATCGATCTCATCGTAACGGGCAAGCAGGGACGGGGCGCGATAAGCAAGTACATCGGGAGTACCGCCGAGAAGGTCGCACGGATGTCGGACGTCCCGGTGACGATCGTCGGGAAGGGTGCCAAGTGAGTCATCGACGCGACGGGATCCGAACGGGACGACCGCGCCATCGCACGGGCCGGCCCTGACGCTCCCGAGAGCGACGCTTCCGTTTTATTCGGACATGGATCCCGCTCCGATCGTTTGTAATACTCTTCAGGCTGCAACCCCTAGGGCGTCGTATGGACATGATCGTCGTACAGATATCGTCCGACCTCCTCAGCGGGGCGTTCACGCTCGCGGTTATCGCGGGGGGACTCCTGCTTCTCGGCGGGCTCGTCTCCTTCGGCGTCTTCATCTACCGATCTGTCAAGGGCGACGGCATGCGTGATCCCCAGGAAGTCGCTCCGGAGAAAGCGACCGATTCCGACGAGGTCACCGAGGGCAGCCCGGACGACGAGTGGGACTACTACTGACGCGATCGGGTTACCGTTCCGCCGGAGCGCGTTCGCGGCGAGACGGCGGGACCACTCCGCGGAGCGACGCATCACGGCCTGCTCGATACCTACCGATGACCGCGGTGAGCGCGTCGAAATCGAGTCCGAGAGGGCTCACGCGGCGGCGTCTCCTCGGGTGATCCCGATCCGTGCGGACTGAGTCCGAACCACGAAATGCACGTAAACCGACAGTATGTGTTGCTCGGAGCGGATACTGTTGTTCGAAACAACAAGTTCCTTTTTATTTATATTATCCGAAGCATACTTACGGGTACGGCCAAGCCACCTTACGTGTCAACACCACTCATGCGTATAGATAACGCGTATGATGCGTGTACAGCACAACCAGACCGAAGATAACGATCCAAATCATGACGAACAAACGGCGACGTACCACGATTACGAGGGAGGTATCGTATGAGTGATAGCGAAGACGACGGAGGATTCGGTGGTGAAGGCCTCCAGGTAGAGCTGTTCAACGCGGATACCGACCGTGAGCCGGGCGACACGAACAAGCAGTTCAGCATCGGGGACACGAAGGTCCTCGACGTCCACCCGCAGGTGTTCAGCATCTCGGCGTTGGTGATCGTCGCGTTCATTGGATTATCACTGGCGTTCCCGGACCAAGCGAGTACGCTCTACAACGACGTACGGACCGGTATCTCGGAGGTCTTCGGTTGGTTCTTCATCCTGGTCGCGAACGTGTTCATCGTGTTCATGGTGTACCTCGCCCTGAGCAAGTACGGAAAGATCAGGCTCGGGGGAGTCAACGCTGACAAGGAGTTCAGCGACATCTCATGGGTCGCGATGCTGTTCAGCGCCGGGATGGGGATCGGCCTCATGTTCTTCGGCGTCGCGGAGCCGGTCTGGCACTTCTTCGACCCGCACTTGGGTGCAGAGAGCGCGTCGCAGGCTTCGGCGCAGGTGGCTATGGCAGTCTCGTTATACCACTGGGGTTTCCACCCGTGGGCGATATACGCGCTCGTGGGACTGTCGCTGGCGTTCTTCTCGTTCAACCGCGGTCTGCCGTTGACCTTCCGGTCGATCTTCTGGCCGGTTCTGGGTGAACGCATCTACGGGTGGCCCGGCCACATCATCGACATCCTGACCGTGTTCGCGACGTTGTTCGGGCTGACGACCTCTCTCGGGTTGGGGGCCCAACAGATAAACGCCGGACTCAATTTCCTCGGCGGAAACGTCGGTGCGGCGCCCGCGGTCCCGTTCGGAACGCCCGTCCAGGTCGCGATCATCGCCGGCGTGACCGCGGTCGCCGTGTTATCGGTCGCGGCGGGACTCGACGGCGGCGTCCGGCGGCTCAGCAATCTGAACCTCTTCTTGATGTTCACGTTGCTGACGGCGGTCATCGTCCTCGGTCCCACCCTGTTCATCTTCGAGATGATCCCGCAGGGGCTCGGACAGTACTTCGGGAACTTCTTCGACCTCGCGTTCTACGCGGGTGCGGTCACCGAGCCGTACTTCCAGGGGTCGGCCTACTACGGCCCCGGCGGAGACGGCGAGGGACTGTTCCTCGTCGACTGGACCGTGTTCTACTGGGCGTGGTGGATCGCCTGGTCGCCGTTCGTGGGGATGTTCATCGCCCGGATCTCGAAGGGGCGCACCGTCCGTGAGTTCATCAGCGGGGTGCTCATCCTGCCGGTGCTGTTCTCGGTGCTCTGGTTCGCGGCCCTCGGCGGGAGCGCACTCAGCATCGAACTGTCCAGCGGTGCCGTGAGCGCCGCGATGTTCGCGGAAGGAGTGCAGGTGCCGAGAGCAGTCGCCCTGTTCTCGATGCTCCAGCAACTGCCCGGGACGATAATCCTGTCCTCGCTCTCGGTGCTCCTCGTGGCGACGTTCTTCATCACGTCGTCGGACTCGGGGTCGCTGGTCATCGATCACTTGACCTCGGGCGGCAAACACGACGCGCCCGTCGCGATGCGCGTCTTCTGGGCCGTCACCGAGGGCGTCGTCGCCTCGACGCTGCTCATCGCCGGCGGCTCGCAGGGGCTAGCCGCGCTCCAAGCCGCGGCCATCTCGACCGGCTTACCGTTCGCGTTCATCCTCGTGTTCATGATGTACGCGATCAAGAAGGGACTGGACACCGAGTACCAGATCCTCGAGTCGAAGGAGTTCCAGGAGCGCGTCCAGGAGATGGCCGAGGAGGGCGAAGTCGTCATCGAGAGAGAGGGCGGCGAGGTCGTTACCGACATCACGAGCGGGGAGGGTGAACCGGGCGACTGATCGTCCGCGGTTCACCTCGTAGCGCGTCGGAAGCAGCCTCGTTTCGCTTCTTTTTGACCGTCACGGCGCCGCAGCGGCGCGTCACGCACTCGAGCGTTCCGTTAGGACCTATCGGACTCGTCGGACTCGTCTTCGACCATCACCCGCGTGAGGTTGGTCTCGTCGGTATCGTAGCCCAACCATAAACCAAGAAACACCGCGACCGAGAGGACGTACACCGGAAAGAGCACGAGGGTCACCGTCGTGTGAAGCGGGTCCGTCACGGAGAGCACGTTGGCCCAGTAGAGGAGCGCGACGCAGGCGACTCCCCCGGCGGCGCCGACCCAGAGACCGACGTCGAAGGTCCGGTCCGCGATTGGGCCCGGTGGTTTGTTCGAGTAAGTCACGAATTCGTTAGGCTGAGCAGGGCAAAAAGCGACTCGGATACGTCCCGCTACAGCTCGTAGTCGTGTTGGTACTCCCAGTGGTACTGACACTCGGTGCAGGACGCGAACTCGGGCACGTCCATCATCTCGGGATGGCGGATGCCGTGGTCCAACCGCCGCTGGCAGTGTGGACAGACGAGCGCGATCAGTTCGAACTCGTCGAACTCCTCGGGGGAGCGCTCCATGGTACAGTTCGGACAGTCGAGGAAGTCGTTGGCAAACTCGTGAGTGAACGAGTGTCGACAGGAGGAACATCGAACGACCGCGGGCGGGCGCTTCGCCCAGCCGACGCTGCCCCGCTTGAACGTCGTGTGCGCCTCGGGAACCGCCATAGTGAACGTCTCGGGACCGTCACGAGTCCACGGCGGGTCGAGGATGAACATCGCTGCCGCCTTCAGCCGATCCAACATCATGCATTTTATGACATCAAGTCGGATAAGCACCGCGGCCGTTCTGACACCGCTCACCGGCGGGAGACGAGCGATCGGCTGAAACCGACCTGAGACCGAAGGACTCCCACGGCGCGCCGTGACGACACAGGTCGTCAACTGACAGTCACGTTCTGCCGAAGACAGATTCATTCGTGCTCAGCGCCCCCTATGTGATACATGACGTACGATACGGTCGCGGCAGTCGATCCGGCGGCGGCGGACGCGCTCGACGGCGAGCGAGAGCGACAGGAGGGCACCTTGGCGATGATCGCCTCGGAGAACCACGCGTCTGAGGCCGTCATGCAGGCCCAGAGCTCCGAGCTGACAAACAAGTACGCCGAGGGGTACCCCGGTGAGCGCTACTACGCCGGCTGCGAGCGCGCCGACGAGATCGAGGAGCTCGCGATCGAACGCGCCAAGCAGCTCTGGGGCGCCGAGCACGTCAACGTGCAGCCGCACGCCGGGACGCAGGCGAACATGGGCGTCTACCTCGCGATGCTAGACCCCGGAGACAGGATCCTCTCACTTGAGCTCGAACACGGCGGCCACCTCTCGCACGGGCATCCCGCCAACTTCGCCGGGAAGCTCTACGAGGTCGAACAGTACGAGGTCGACCCCGAGACCGGGTACATCGACTACGAGGGGCTCCGGGAGACCGCGGCGGAGTTCGATCCGGACATCGTGGTCTCCGGCTACTCCGCGTACCCCCGCGAGGTCGATTTCGAGCGCATCCAAACGGCGGCCGACGCGGTCGACGCCTACCACCTCGCGGACATCGCGCACATCACCGGGCTCGTCGCCGCCGGCGTCCACCCCTCGCCGGTCGGCGTCGCGGACTTCGTCACCGGCTCGACCCACAAGACGATCCGGGCCGGCCGCGGCGGGATCGTGATGTGCGACGCGGAGCACGCCGACGACATCGACGCGTCGGTGTTTCCCGGCGCGCAGGGCGGCCCGCTGATGCACAACGTCGCCGGCAAGGCGGTGGGGTTCAAGGAGGCGCTCGAACCCGAGTTCGAGGCGTACGCACGCCAGGTCGTCGACAACGCCGCCGCGCTCGGCGAGCAGCTCCAGGAACGCGGTCTCGAACTCGTGTCGGGCGGCACCGACACCCACCTCGTGTTGGCCGACCTCCGCCCATCCCATCCGGATACCGCCGGCAAGGCGGTCGAGGGCGCCCTCGAATCCGCAGGGATCGTTCTCAACGCCAACACGGTTCCGGGGGAGACGCGCTCGGCGTTCAACCCCTCGGGGATCCGGGCCGGCACGGCCGCGCTGACGACCCGTGGCTTCGACGAGGCCGCCTGCCGGGAGGTCGCCGACCTGATCGCCGACATCGTCGACGACCCGGAGGACGGGGCGACGGTGGAGCGGGTGTCGGACCGCGTCGACGCCCTCACCGACGAGTTCCCGCTCTACCGGTAGCTCACGAACCCACCGGCCCGCGCTGTCCGAGGGACCCACCGGCCCGCGCTGTCCGAGGGACCCGCGAGTCCCCGCCCTTCGAAGGACCCGCGAGTCCCCGCGAGTCCCCGCGTACGGGTATCCGACGGTACTTTCCGTCCAGGGTCGCCGCGGAGGGTGCCCTCGCGGCGTCGCCGGCGCGTCCCGTCGAGCGCGACTCGTCACGCCGCGACTGCGCTCGGAAGCCGATAAAAAAGAAAACGTAAGACTGAGGTCTCTTGAACGTCGACGCGATCGGCGAGGAAGGGACCCCCGCCTCGGGACCCTCCCCGAACGCGGGTCAGGGGCCAAGGCGAGCCGCGACTACTCGGGTCTGAACCGAACGGTGTCGCTCAGTCGTTCGAGCTGGCCTCCTGCTTCGCGCTGAGCTTGGCCTGTTCGCGGGCGCTCGGGTTGACGGACTCCTTGAACGGAATCTTCGCCGCGGTGGCGAACACCGGCTCGCCGGGCTCCTCGGCGTACTCGTCGGGCAGATGTACCTCGAACTCGAGGTCGAGGTCCTCGTCGTACACCGAGTCGTTCAGCGGGACGTCGGTCTCGGCCTCGATCATCTCGGCTGGCACGAAGCCCATCCCGATGTTGGTCTCGAGATCGGGGTTGTACCACGGGGACGTCAGGTAGCCGACCTCGTCGCCGCTGTCGGGATCGGAGACGAGCCAGAAGTCCGGCGCGTAGTCGTGGATCGGCTCGCCGGCCATCTTCATCCCGATCATCTTGTGGTTGAACGGGTAGTTGCCGTTCTCGATCTGTTCTTTCTGCTCCTCGAGCGCCTCCTTACCGATGTAGTCGACGTCCTTGTCGTCGGGGACGTGGTAGCCGAGGTTGACCTGGAACGGCGACGTCTCGTGGTCGAGGTCCTGGCCCCACGACATGATGCCCGCGGCGATCCGTCGGTGGTGGCCGGGAGCGATCTGCATCCCGCCGTGGTCGAGGACGCTCTCGTGGACCTGATCCCAGACCCGCTCGCCGTACTTCGAGGCCTCCTTGACGTAGATCTCGAAGCCCTTCTCGCCGGAGAACCCGGTCTGACTGATAAGCACGTCGACGCCGTCGACCTGCGACTCCATCAGCCCGTAGTAGGGGATCTCGCTGACCTCGTCGCCGACGACGTCAACCATCACGTCCTCAGAGAGCGGCCCCTGGATCTGCATCGGGGCGACGTCGATCTCGTCGATCTCGACGTCGAAGTCCATGCCGACGTTTACGCCTTGCAGCCACTGCATCAGCGTGTTGTCCGAGATGGAGAACCAGAACTCGTCCTCGGCCGGCCGGAGCAGCACCGGGTCGTTCAGGACGCCGCCGTCCTCGTTACAGAGGATGACGTACTTGCCGTCCATCGCGTCCATGGAGCTCACGTCGCGGGTGACAACGTGGTTGGTGAGCGCCTCGGCGTCCGGACCCTTCACGCGGATCTGACGCTCGACGGCGACGTCCCAGATGGTTACGCTGTTGGTCAGCGCTTCGTACTCGGCCATAGCGCCCCCGTCTTCGGGCTCGACCAGCCCGCGCGGGTGGTAGAGACGGTTGTAGACGGTACACCGCCAAGCGCCGTTCTCGTTGAACGATTTATCGAAGAACGGTGACTTTCGAACGCGCGTCGAGACGAGCATCTCGATCCCCGGATCTCCGGTCTGCCGGAGGTTGCGAGGTAGCGTTCGGTCTGACTGGTCAACACTCGGATAGTTTGGATGGTCCTGCTCGTGGGACATTCTTATAGATAGAAAATGTAATGAACAATAAAGCCGAGCATGAAAAACTCCCCCCTTTTATTACAGCACCCGTCTCGGCGGCCCTCGGAGGCCTCGAGTACGTGGTAGTATCGCGTCGACCGGTCCGCTCGAGGATCTCGGGGGCTCAGCACCCGAGGGCCGAGTTGCCGGTCACTGTTCGGGGCCCTCGGTGGCGATCGTCGCCGCGACGAGGTTCCGCATACCGCGCCGCAGCCGACCGCTCACGGCTGTCGACGACAGCCCTAGTTCGTCGGCGAGTTCGTCGAGCGACATCTCGCGCGGTTCGACGAAGTACCCGTTCTCGTAGGCGATCAACAGCGTCTGCCGCTGTTCGTCGGTCAGCCCGTAGGAGGGCCCGGAATCCGTTGTTTCGTTGTCGTGAATCTCGACGATGTCCAGTTGCATGCCGTTCTCCGTGGCGTGGTCCCAGACGTCGCTCAGCGCGGCTCTGTCGGGGAGGAGCAATCGCACCAGCCACCCGTTCCGCTCGGACTCGGTGTGGATGAGGAACCCGTTGGCGTCCGAGACGGCCGTGCTGATCAGCTCCGTCTCCGACGTGTGTTCGATGTAGTACACCCCGGTCCCGTCGGACCATTCGATGAGCTCGTACTCCCCGACCGTCGGGTCCGACTCCAGTGCTCGTTCGAGCCCGTCGCGGTCCCCGTACTCGACGAGAAACGGGAACTCAGAGGACCCGGGGTCCGTGGTACCCTGCGTTACGACCTCGATGTCGGCCCCGTCGAGCCGCCGTAACGTGGGCACCAGCGCGAGACGTTCGTGCTCCACGTGGAGCGTGACTATGATCGACATGCTGGTACGTCAGTGTCCGTGCGCCCGGGAAACGTCGCGTTCCGGAGTCGAAGCGTTTCGGGGCGTCGGTCGTGTTCGCAATTACGCCCGTTTGATATAAATCGTGTTGCTTCCGGGGCGGACGGTGTTCAGAGACGGATTGAAAGGTGAGACGGGGCGTTTTCAAAGTGATCTATGCCCGAAAACGACCGTCTCAGCGGCTGTTTAGACGAGATCAACTTAGGGATTGTGGAGCGAGAGGCAACACCGAAGTTGTTGATGAAGCTTAGTATTCAGCTCCACCTTGCTTGATTATCGCTTTCGAATACTGTTTCGTTTCTTGAGGTATTCGGTGTTGATCGGGTTCGATCCACCGTTCATAACTGGGTTCACAAGGCCGATCTACAGCCGGAGTCTGGTCGAAGCCCGAATCACGTTGCGGTCGATGAAACCGTGATTCAGCTTGACGATAAACAGTATTGGCTGTACGCCGCCGTCGATCCCGACTCAAACGATTTACTCCACACAAGGCTTGAGCCGACAAGAACAAACGTGATCGCAGATCAGTTTTTCGCGGAGCTTCGCGAAAAACACGACGTGGATGACGCGATATTTCTCGTTGATGGTGCGGTTCCACTTCACCGAGCATGTGAAAAACATGGCCTCGATTTCAGAGACGAACGACATGGAAATCGGAACAGCGTCGAACGTGTCTTCCGTGAGATAAAACGCAGAACTACCAGTCTCTCAAACTGTTTCAGCAACACCAAAGCAGAAACTGCTAACAAGTGGCTCAGATCGTTCAGCTTCGCATGGAATCAGCTTATCTGAACACGAGGCCGGGGCGGTCCGGTCGTGAGCGCTCCGCCGTCGACTCGTGAGCCCCCCGGCCATACCGAACGCAGACCGCTTTGGAGACGAGGCCGTCGAAACCGCAGAGAGGAGGCCGTCGAAACCGCGGAGAGGGGGCCGTCGAAACCGCGGAGACGTTTCCGGTGGCGCGTCCGCAGTGCATGACAAGTAAAAGATTAAATATGTTACGTAGCTATTAACCGGTAGGCGGTGAGGTGATCAGCATCCTTCGTATCGAGTTCCAGACGTCGCTGTCGGGGGTCGTCGGCGAGATAACCGACCGGGTTCCAGCGGCGCGTTCGATCACGTTCGAGAACGCGTTCTACGCGGACGACGGCGACTGGATCGAGTCGCTACTCGTCACGTCCGAATCGCCGTTCGACCCCGAATCGGTGTTGACGGACCTCTCTCGCGTCGAACTGTTCCACCACGAGCAGGTGGTGGGCGACTCGAACGAGCCGACATATCGGTTGACGGTCGTCGCTCACGAACCGTATCCGTTCCTGCTCGGCGTCATCCTACGCGCGAACGCCATCCCGAACCGGCTGGAGCTCCGAAACGGCTACTTCCGAGGGGTGGTCACCGTCAACGAGTGGGAGTCGTTCCGAGCGCTCGCGGACAGGATTCAGGACCGGTTCGGTCGGTTCGAGCTCTTGAGCGTGAACCAGGTCGAGACGACGGGTGAACCGCTCGGAAGCGGACAGCTCGGACGGGCGCTGCGTAACGAACTCTCGCCCGAGCAGGTGACCGTGCTGCGGACCGCTCATCGGATGGGGTACTTCGACGTTCCGCGACGTGTGTCGGCGGACGACATCGCCTCCGAACTCGACATCGCTCAGTCGACGCTCAGCGAACGACTGCGACTCGCCGAGAAGCGGCTCTTCGACCTCGTCTTCTCGGCCGCCGGCGACTCCTCTTCCGACGGCGCCCCCGGCGAATGAACGCGCGGTCCCTTTCCCTTCTCGCTCTCCACCCCGAAGCAGAGCGGATCGCCGCCCGCGACCCGCCGAGGGCCCACGCGCCGGTCTCGGTGGAGCACTCGCGAGGGGTCCCGCGTCGAGAGCTGAGCGCTCCCGGTCGGAACGGCCGACTGGAGCGCCCCGCTCGGTCTCGCCGCCGATATCCCTCATAAAGAATGATGATTATTGGCCGGTATCGGGAGTAGGTACAACCAATCGACGGCGATACGTGTGACCGGGATGTCACAAGATACCACATTCGAGATCGAGACGGGCACGAAATCACGGCGACGGTTCATCCAGATCGCGGGCGCGACGGGGATGGCGGGGGTGGCCGGCTGCGGCGGTCTCGGCGGAGACGACGGCGGCGACGGCGGCGACGGCGGGAACGGAACCGACGGCGACGGCATGGACGGCGACGGCGGCGACGGCACGGACGGCGGCGAGGCCCAGTCGATCGAGACGCGGTTCTGGGAGGAGTGGCCGGTCGACACGAAGGGGTCCGACGTCAACGACGAGGCGATCCAGTTCGAGTACACCGCCGTCGAGGGGCAGGCCGTCCCGGCGGTGGACACGCACTTCGCGCAGGCCGAGACCCCGTGGATGCGGGAGTTCGCGCTCCTCGTCCAGCAGTCGCTGAACGACATCGGCGTCGGCGTCAACCTGATTAACGTCCAGCCGAGCACCCGCTACGGCGAGTTCTGGCGGGCCGACGTGGGCCATCCGGTGCCGATAACGATGAACCTCCACGGACCGGACCCGCAGCGCGGGCTCGACCCGAACCCGTTCCTGATGCGGGCGCACCCTGAGACGGGCGGGAACTACTACAACTACAAGAACGACGAGGTCACTGAGCTGCTCGACGAGCAGGCGTCGACGATCGGCGACCAGGAGGCGCGCGCCGAGATCTGCCACGAGGTCCAGCGCAAACTCAGCGAGGACGCCTACCTCATCGCGGCGAACTTCCCGGACGTCATCACCGTGGCCAACACCGCCGACTGGGAGGGGTACGTGCCGACCCCCGGCAACGGGACGACGCGCGACTCGTTCATCTGGACGCAGGTCAACCTCCAGCCGCAGGGCGACTCGACGACCTGGGTGAAGGGGGTCACCTCGGGAATGCAGGGGACGAACCTCCCGTTCTCCAGCGGCGGTCAGGAGGAGAAGCGCCTCCTGAACGTCTACGACGGGCTCTTCGACGCCTCGCCGCAGCTCGAGATCGTCCCGGCGCTGGCGACGAACGCCGACGTCGTCGATGACACCACCGTCGAGATGGACCTCAGGGAGGGCGTCGAGTGGCACGACGGCGAGTCGTTCGGTCCGAGCGACGTGAAGTTCAGCGTCGAGTTCTACCAGGAGAACAACGCGCCCCAGCAGGCCGCGTTCATCCGGACGATCGACTCCGTGGAGGTGCTCTCGGAGACCGGCGGCGGCCGCGTCCGGTTCAACCTCACGGAGCCGGACGCCGCGTTCCTCACCCAGCGGGTCGTCCGCAGCGCCATCATCCCGGAGCACCGCTGGTCTGACGTCGACAGCCCCAGCGAGTACAACCCCGAGAACCCGGTCGGCACCGGCCCGTTCTCGTTCGTCAACTGGGAGCAGGGGTCGGAGCTCCGCCTCGAAAAGCACGAGAACAACTGGATGTGGGACGACGACGTCCGCGAGGAGCTGCTCGGGGAGTACTTCGTCCCCGGCGACGGGATCGACGAGATGGTTCACGCCAACGTCGGGAACGTCTCCACGCTCATCGGCGCGATGCAGTCCGGCGACATCGACGCCATCGGGACGACGGTCTCGAACGCGCAGGCCGACCGCGCGGCGAACCCGAGCGGCGTCGAGAAGCAGACCTCGCGGAACTACGTCCCCACGGACGTCCACCTCAGTCACCTCGTCCCGCTGTTCCGGGACAAGACGTTCCGCGTGGCGCTGTCGCACGCCTTCGACAAGGAGGGGTTCGTCGAGAACACGCTCGGCGGTCGCGGCGAGGCGATCGAGGGGCAGAACCTGATCACGCCGCTTTTGACCCCCTACCACGGCGAGACCGAGCCGTACGAGTACGACGTCGACGCCGCTCGAACGATGCTCCGGGAGGCCGGCTACACGTTCGACGGCGACGACAACCTCGTCTGGCCTGAGGGCGACGCGTGGGACGCCTTCGCCGAGCGCGTCGACAACGGGCACGCGTCCCGCGCCGACCTCGATCAGCCGGACTTCTCGTAGAGGACCTCCAACTATCCATGAGTTTTCGACGATTTTTAATAAAGCGCACCATCATCGCGGCGTTGCTGACCCTGATCGCCGTCAGTATCATCTTCGCCACGCTGCGCCTGCTGCCCGCCGACCCGTTCAGCGCGCTCGTGGCGTCGGGGTCGTTGACGCCGGAGGAGGTCGAACAGATACGGGCGATGTACGGGCTCGACGACCCGATATACGTCCAGTACCTCAGGTACATCCAGAACCTGTTCACGTTCCAGTTCGGGATCTCGCTCACCCAGCAGCGGCCGGTCGGCGAGATCATCATCCCCGCGCTGGTCAACACGCTCGTGCTCCTGCTGCCGGCGCTCGTCACGACCGCGATAGTCAGTTCCCTCGCCGGGATGTACGCCGGCTGGAACCGCGGATCGTGGTTCGAACAGTCGAGCATCGTCGTCACCACGGTGTTCCGCGCCACGCCCATCTTCGTGACCGGCATCTTCCTGCTCATCATCTTCTCGTACGGGTTGGGGTGGCTACCCGCGTTCGGGATGCGGAGTCCGCTGGCCAATCCACAGGGGTACGTCGCGACGTTCGCCTCGGTTGACTTCCTGCGACACTACATCCTCCCGTTCACCGCGACGGTGCTGTTCTACAGCGGCGACTTCCTGATGCTCGCGCGCAACTCGGTCGTCGAGCGGAAGGGGTCGGAGTTCCTCATGCTCCACCGCGCGAAGGGGCTCTCCGAGATGGAGCAGCTGGGCCGCGCGGGCCGGAACTCGCTGCTCCCGCTCGTCACCTACTTCGCGCTTCGGACGGGGATGCTGTTCCAGGGCGTGATCACGCTGGAGGTGGTGTTCGCGTGGCCGGGGATCGGCCGCGCGCTCGTGCAGGCGATCCTCAATCAGGACTATCCGACAGTCCAGGCGGCCGTGTTCATCATGGCGCTCGCGGTCATCGTGATGAACCTCACCGCCGACCTCGCGTACGCGAAACTGGACCCGACCGTCGAAACGGGTGACGTCTGATGTCAGGATACAGCTTCGACACCGACACGGCGAGAGAACGGATCCGCTCCGAGCTCGAGCGAGCGGGACGCACGCTGCGGTTCGTGCTGCAGGACAACGCGGCGAAGGCCGGCTTCGCGGTCATCGTCGCCTTCGGATTCCTCGGCGTCTTCGGCCCGTACCTGGCGCCGTACCACCCGATCGAGGACACGCTGCAACAGGGCGGGTCGATGATGCGGCTCCAGCCGCCCGGCGGGAAGGCCCTGTTCGGGACGACGTCGTTCGGGAAGGACGTGTTGAGCCAGTTCCTCGCCGGCGCGCGGCCGACGCTGATCGTCGGCCTGTTCGGCGGCGTGGGGACGGGCGTCCTGGGCTTCCTCGTCGGCCTCACGAGCGGCTACTTCGGCGGCCGCGTCGACGAGTTCCTGATGCGGCTCACCGACCTCACGTTCGCGCTCCCGTTCCTGCCGATGGCGCTGGTGATCCTCTCGTTCGTGACGCCGAGCGTCTGGCTCATCACCGCCGTGCTCGTCGTCTTCTTATGGAAGATGCCGGCGCGGGTCATCCGCTCGGAGGTGATGACGGTCAAGGAGCGGACGTTCGTCAAGTCGGCCCGCGCCAGGGGCGCCGGCCACGCGCGGACGATGTTCCTCCACGTGGCGCCGAACGTCCTCGGGATCGGGTTCCTCTACACCGCCTACGCCGTCGGCTGGTCGATCGTCGCCGGGGCGTCGCTCGCGTTCCTCGGCTTCGGCGACCCGACGACGACCTCCTGGGGCCGGATGCTCCAGCAGGTGTTCCGGTCGGGCGCGATCCGCACCGCGTGGTGGTGGGTGTTGCCGCCGGCGATCGGCATCGGCGCGGTCACGACGGGCGTCTTCCTGGTCGGGCGGGCGTTCGAGGAGATAGTCAACCCCGACCTACAGACGGAGCAAGAATGAGTCTACTCGAAGTCGACGACGTGAAGATCGCGTATCGGATGCCCGGCGACGACGTCCACGCGGTCAACGGCGTCTCCTTCTCGATCGACGAGGGGGACAACTACGGGCTCGTCGGCGAGTCCGGCTGCGGGAAGTCGACGCTCGCGAAGTCCGTCCTCGGGCTGCTCGACGACAACGGCGAGGTCCGCCGAGGGAGCGTCCGGTTCGACGGGCGGGACCTGCTCGACCTCTCAGAGCGGGAGTGGCAGTCGGTCCGCTGGGAGGACATCGCCTACATCCCGCAGAGCGCGATGGACTCGCTGGACCCGGTGATGACCGTCGGCGCGCAGATCCGACAGGCGATCCGCAAACACCGGGACGTCTCGAAGGCGACGGCGAACGAGCGCGTCGCCGAGGTGTTCGAGATGGTCGGGCTCGACCCCGACCGGACCGGGAACTACCCGCACCAGTTCTCCGGCGGGATGCGCCAGCGCGTCACCATCGCGATGGCGCTCGCGCTGGACCCCGACCTCCTCATCGCCGACGAGCCGACCACCGGGCTGGACGTCATCGTCCAGGACAAGATCGTCGATAAGCTCATCGAGATCCAAGAGGAGATCGGCAGCTCCCTGCTCCTGATCACCCACGACGTCGGCGTCGTCGCCGAGACCTGCGACGAGACGTCGGTGCTGTACGGCGGGAAGGTGATGGAGCAGGGCGACACGGACCGGATCTTCGGGGCGCCGACCAACCCGTACACGATCGGGCTGAAGAACGCCTTCCCGGAGGTCGACCAGTTCGACGAGCAGGCCATCTCCATCCCCGGCTCGCTCCCGGACCTCACCCGCGAGCCGACCGGGTGCGTGTTCCGCAACCGGTGTCCGTTCGCCACCGAGGAGTGCGAGGGGAGTCACCCGGCGCTGGTCGAGGTCGACGGACGGCTCTCCGCCTGCCACTACACCGACCGGGCGGACGAGATGCGGGCGGAGGCCGCCGACCCCGCGACGTGGGGGATCGACGTCCGCGACGAGGGCGACCGGACGGCGGGCGTCGGCAACGCCATCCTCGAGACGCGGGACCTCGAGAAGTGGTTCCGACAGCCACAGGGCATCCTCGACGACCTGCGCGGGGTCGACCCCGACTACGTCAAGGCCGTCAACGGCGTCGACCTCTCCGTCCGCGAGGGCGAGATCGTCGGTGTCGCCGGCGAGTCCGGCTGCGGGAAGTCGACGCTGGCGGAGGTGATCGCCGCGCTTCAGGACCGCACCGGCGGCGAGATCCTGATCGAGGGGACGCCCGTCGACGAGCTCCTCGGCGAGGACACCAAGGAGTTCCGCTCGCGGGTGCAGTTCATCTTCCAAGACCCGTTCGACTCGCTGAATCCCCGCCAGCGGGTTCGCGCCGCGGTGTCTGAGCCCCTGAAGATCCAGGGCCACGACGCCGAGACGATCGACCGCCGCGTCAGGCGGACCGTCGAGGACGTCGGGCTCCGCCCGGCCGAGAAGTACCTCGACCAGCTCCCGACCCAGCTGTCCGGCGGGGAGCGGCAGCGCGTCGCGATCGCGCAGGCGCTCGTCCTCGACCCGACGCTGCTCATCTGCGACGAGCCGGCGTCGATGCTCGACGTCTCGCTGAAGGCCAACATCCTCAACATCCTCAGGGAGAAGGCCGACGAGCGCGACATCGGCATCGTCTACATCTCGCACGACCTCGCGAGCCTCACGCAGATCGCCGACCGGCTGGCCGTGATGTACCTCGGTCGGATCGCCGAGGTCGGGGCCACGGAGGACGTCGTCACGGCGCCGAAACACCCCTACACGGCGTCGCTGCTGGCGGCCTCGCCGAAGACCGATCCCGCCGTCGACAGGCGGCGGGTGCTGTTGCCGGGGGAACCGCCGAACCCGGTCGACCTCCCCGGCGGGTGTAACTTCGCCCCGCGGTGTCCGAAGGCCGAAGAGACGTGTCGCGGCGAGGAGCCGGAGCGGTCGGCGTTCGCGGACGACGGCCACGAGGCCGCCTGCTACTTCCCGGTGGAGGACGTCGAGACCGAGCTGTTGGAGCGCTACGCCGCGGCCCGCGAGGAGGAGGTCGGCGAGGTCGTCGAGGACGGGCCGACGCTCTAGCCCGTCGGTCCCGTCCGGACCAGCGCGTCGACGGCCACGGGGCCGTCGGCCGTGACGACGACCGGGTTGAGGTCGAGCTCGGCGACCGCGTCGACCGCGGCCGCGAGGTCCCCGACGTTCGCGACCAGGTCGACGAACGCGTCGACGTCGAGCGGCTCGCTCCCGCGGCGATCGGTCAGCAGGTCCGCGAGCGCCGTGGCCTCGACGGCGCGGCGCGCGTCGCCCCGGGAGAACGGCGGGACGAGGGTCGCGGTCTCGTCGAGCGCCTCCACGAGGACCCCGCCCGGACCGACGGTGACCACCGATCCGAACACGTCGCCGGACCCGACGCCGAGGATGGCCTCGACGCCGTCCCCCACCATCGGCTGGACGAGCACGCCGGCGACGTCGTCCGCGTCGACGCGCGCCAGCGCGGCGTCCGTCACGTCCGCGTACGCCTCCCGGACCGCCGCGGGCGAGTCGAGCCCGAGCGCGACGGCCCCGGCGTCGGTCCGGTGGGGGAGCGCCGGCGAGTCGACCTTACAGACGACCGGGAAGCCGACGTCGCGGGCGGCCGCGACGGCTTCCTCGACGTCGGTCGCCACCCGCGTCTCGACGACCGGGACGTCGTACGCGTCGAGCAGGGGCTCGGCCTCCCCCCACGTCAACACGCGTCCCCGCGGGAGCTCCGAGTCGGGGGCGCCGGCGCCGCCGTGCGCGTCGACACCGCCGGGCACGTCGAGCGCGCTCGCGAGGGCTTCCCGAGACGGCCGCTCGCTCACCCGAGCGCGGTCGGCGGCGTACTCGACCGTCGAGGCGACCGCGTCCAGACAGCGTCCCGGGTCCTCGTACACCGGCACGGACGCCCGCAGGCGAGCGTACGGCGGCGTCTCCGTCGGATCGTCCGGCGTCTTCCGTCCGGTCCAGAGGACGTACACCGGGTCGTCGGCGTCGTCGACGATCGCCTCGAGGTCCGCGGCGATCGTCTCCGCGCGCCCGTCGACGCCCGACAGCCCGATCGCGAACACGTAGGCGTCGAAGGCGTCGTCGGCCAGCACCGCGTCGGCGATCTCGGGGAGCACCGCCGCGCCGTACCCCCTGATGTCGGCCGGGTTGTTGAAGCCGCCGTACGTCAGGAGCTCCTCGATCCCGAGCAGCGTCGCCTCGGTCTCGCCGTCGACGTCGGGCAGCGACAGGTCGCGTTCGGCCGCCATGTCCGCGAGCAGGCTCGCGAGACCCCCGCTGGTCGAGGCGACGCAGACGCGGTCGCCGTCCGGCGTCCCGTACGCGGCGTGCGCGCTCGCTCGCGAGAGCAGGTCCGGGACGTCCGGGACCCGCTGTACGCCCGTCTGGTCGAAGGCGGCGTCCCAGGCGTCGTCGCTCCCGGTGAGCGATCCCGTGTGCGACAGCGTCGCCGCCTCCGCGAGCTCCGACCGCCCGACCTTCACCGTCAGCACCGGCGTCCCGTTCCGGACGGCGCGTTCGGTGACCCGCATGAACCGCTCCGGCTCGTCGACCCCCTCGACGTAGGCGCACACCACGTCGACGGTCTCCCGCGTCGAGAGGTACGCCACGTAGTCCGTCAGCGTCAGGTCGGCCTCGTTGCCCGTCGAGACGACGTGGCTGAAGTGGCGGTCCCGGTCGGCCGCCCGCTCGAAGAACGTAGTGAACGCCAGCGCGCCGGACTGGCTGACGAGGGCGATGCGCCCCGGCTCGGGGGCGCGCGAACACGTCGACGTGAGCGTCGCCCCGCGGGCGGCCATCACGCCGATGCAGTTCGGTCCGACGACGCGGATCCCGAGGTCGGCGGCGACCTCGGCCAGCCGCGCTTCGAGTTCCGCCCCCTCCTCGTCGGCCTCCGAGAACCCGGCGGAGAGCACGAGCGCGACCGGAACCCCTCGTTCGCCGGCCGCGGCGACGACGTCCACGACGTGCTCTCGCGGGACGCTCACCACCGCCAGATCGACGGTCTCGGGCACCCCGGAGACGCGGTCGTAACACCGGCGGCCCCAGACTTCCTCCCGGTTCGGGTTGACCGGGTAGAGCGCGCCCTCGTACCCGTATTCGAGGAGGTTGTTCACGAGGTTCCCCGAGTAAAACGAGTCGGGGCTGGCGCCCACGACCGCCACCGACTCGGGATCGAAGAGCGGGTCCAGCTCCGGGGCTGTGGGCGTCGCCTCGGCTGTCGACGGCGCGGTCGGAGCGTCGTCTCGTGGCATACGCGCCGGTTCCGCGGGGAGCCGCCTGTACCTGTGCCCGAACGGGCGCAATACACATCGCGTTTTATCACGGAGGCGGCCCGGATCGGCGACGGTCCGCTCGGCCGCGTCCCCTACTCGACCAGCCAGAGGGCGACCGAGATCGCCGTCGAGACGCCGTACACGCCGCCGATCCGCTCGAAGAGCGGCGGGAACGCGAACCGGACGAACTTCCCGAGGAACCACAGCGTCGACGTGAGAACGACCGCGTCGAACCGGCCCAGCCGGCCGAGCGCCGATCGGTCCACGCCTCGTCACCACCTTCGACCGCCGGATCCGACCTTCATCCCGACCGCCCCACGGCCGACCGCCGCACGGCCGGCCGAGAGCCGTCGGTCTCTCTCCCTCGCTCGGACGCGCGAACGTCGCTCGCTCGACGGCCATCGTGGCGGCCGGTTCGACGGTGTTCAGATACGGATTGAAAAGTGAAGCGGTGCGTTTGAAAAGTGATCCATGCCCGAAAACGACCGCCTCAGCGGCTGTTTAGACGAGATCAACTTAGAGTTTGTGGAGCGAGAAGCAACACCGCGGCTGTTGATGAAGCTCAGTATTCAGCTCCACCTTGCTGGACTATCGCTTTCGAATACTGTTTCGTTTCTTGAGATATTCGGTGTTGAAATGGTTCGATCCACCGTTCATAACTGGGTTCACAAGGCCGACTCACAGCCGGAATCTGGTCGAAACCCGAATCACGTTGCAGTTGACGAAACTGTGATTCAGCTTGACGATGAACAATACTGGCTGTACGCTGCTGTCGATCCCGATTCAAACGATTTGCTCCACCCAAAGCTTGAACGGACACGAACAAACGTGATCGCAGATCAGTTCTTCGCGGAGCTTCGCAAAAATTCGATGTAGATAACGCGATCTTTCTCGTTGATGGAGCGGTTCCACTTCACCGAGCACGTGAAGAACATGGCCTCGATTTCAGAGACGAACGACATGGAAATCGGAATAGCGTCGAACGTGTCTTTCGTGAGGTAAAACGCAGAACTGACAGATTTTCAAACTGTTTCAGCAACGCTGAAGCAGAAACTGCTGACGAGTGGCTCAGATCGTTCGCTTTCGCATGGAATCAGCTTATCTGAACACGAAGGCCGGTTCGACCCAAGCGTTCATAACGGTACTGAATCCTACTATCATTCGTGATGGTTCTGGGTACGCAGCGGGGGCCGGATCCGGCGCGCGGCGGCGGTCGTCCGAGCGCGCCCGCGGTCGCACTGAACGGGGTGGTGTCCGCGTGACGCTCCTCTCCGTCGACGACCTGACGGTGCGATACGACGCGCGGGACGGACCGCTCCACAGCGTGAACGGCGTGTCGTTCGCCATCGACGACGGGGTCAACTACGCGCTGTCCGGCGAGTCGGCGTCCGGGAAGTCGACCACCGCGAAGGCCATCCTCGGTCTGCTCCCCGACCACGCGGAGATCGAGTCCGGCGAGATCGAATTCGAGGGACGGGATCTGCGGTCGCTGGCGCCGTCGGAGCGGCAGGACCTCCTCTGGGAGGAGATCGCGTTCATCCCCCAGACGGCGATCGACGCCCTCGACCCGGTGATGTCGGTCGGCGCGCAGATCCGGCAGGCGATCCAGACGCATCGGGAGGTCTCCGAGCGGCGGGCTCGGCGTCGCGCGCACGGGCTGTTCGAGACGGTCGGACTCGACCCCGACCGCGTCGGCGACTACCCGCACCAGTTCTCTGACGGGATGCGCCAGCGTGTCGTCATCGCGATGGCGCTCGCGCTGGAGCCGAAGCTCGTCGTCGCGGACGAGCCCACGACCGGCTTGGACGTGATCGTCCAAGACCGGATCATCGACAACATCCTCCAGATCCAAGAGGAGACCGACAGCTCTCTGCTGTTGATCACCCACGACCTGAGCGTCATCGCGGAGACCTGCGACGAGATGTCGGTGCTGTACGGCGGGACGGTGATGGAGCAGGGCCGCGTCGAGAACCTCCTCCTCAACCCGGCGAACCCCTACACGATGGGGCTGAAGAACGCCTTCCCCGCGCTGGACGGCGACGCCGACGGGCTGGTTTCGGTCCCGGGGACACCGCCGCAACTGGACGAGAAGCCGACGGGCTGCGTCTTCGAGCCCCGGTGCCCGTTCGCGACCGAGGAGTGCGCGACGACGACGCCCGACCTCCGGGACCTCCCGTACCGCGACCAGCGCGTCGCGTGTCACAACGCGGAGCGAGCGGCTCAGATGCGCCGAGAGGCCGACTCAGCGACGACGTGGGGCGGTGCCGCGGAGGGGTCGCGTCCCGACGCCGACGACGTCGTCCTCGAAGTCGACGGCTTACGCAAGTGGTACGAGAGCTCGGAGTCCCTCCTCGGCCGGCTCCCCGTCGACGGCGTCTCGCCGACGGTGACCGGGTTCACGAACAGCCTCAGTCGCTGGTACGCGCGCCGCGGCGAACTCCTCCGGGAGGCGTTCGGCGGCGGCTCGCACATCCGCGCCGTCGACGGGGTCTCCCTGTCGGTCTCGCGCGGCGAGATACGGGGCGTCGTCGGCGAGTCCGGCTGCGGGAAGTCCACGCTCGGACAGACGCTCGCGCTGCTCGAGGAGCCGACCGACGGCGGGTTCACCTTCGACGGCCAGTCGCACGAGCACTACCGGGACGGGAACCTCCGGTCGTTCAGACAGAAGCTCCAGATCGTCTTCCAGAACCCCTACGAGTCGCTGAACCCGCGGCTGACGGTCGAGACGCTGGTGAAAGAGCCGCTCACGATCCACGGCTACCGGCTCGACGAGCGCGACGCGGCAGTCCGGGAGACGCTCGAACGGGTCGGGATGGCCCCCGCCGAGCGCTACCTGGACAAGTACCCGAACGAGCTCTCGGGCGGCCAGCGCCAGCGGGTCGCCATCGCCCGGGCGCTCGTCATCGACCCCGAGTTCCTCATCTGCGACGAGCCGGCGTCGATGCTCGACGTCTCGCTCCAGGCGGAGGTGCTCAACCTCCTCCGCTCGCTGGCCAACACCGAGGGGATCGGCGTGCTGTACATCTCGCACGACCTCGCGAGCCTCACGCGGATCGCCGACCGGCTCTCGATCATGTACCTCGGTCGATTCGTGGAGACCGGGCCGACGGAGCGGGTCGTGAGCGACCCGCGACACCCGTACACGGAGGCGTTGCTCGCGGCCGTCCCGGAGACGGACCCGCGCGGGGGCCGCGACCGGGTAACCCTCCGAGGCGAGCCCGCCGATCCGGAGGGGTCGCCGGGGGGGTGTCGGTTCGCACCCCGCTGTCCGAAGGCGACCGAGCGCTGCCGGGAGTCGGAGCCCGAACTCGACGCCTGGACCGACGCCGACCACTCCGCGGCGTGTTTCCACCCGGCCGAGGGGTCGACGGCCGAGGACTCCGCTCGGATCGACGAACCGGCCGAGGTCGACTGAGGACGCTCGGGTCTCGCCGCGCGAGTCACCGGGTCGCTTTGACGAGCAATTTGAGATTGGCGAACGACTCGATCCGCCCGCCCTCGCGGGCGAACTCGAACCGCTCCGCGGCGCCGGGCGGCGCCGCCTCGAACGCGGCGGCGATCCGCTCGCGGCGCTCGGCCGACGCGTCGACGTTCGCGGCCCACTCGCCGAACGCGATGCGCTTGCTCGCGACGCTCGCTGTCTCGACGGTGAACCCGGCGCCCTCGAGCCACTCGATCCAGTCGGCGACGGCGTGTGACCGGACGTGCGTCGGGTCGCGGAGCCGCTCCACGTCGTTGAGGAAGGCGTCGAGGTCGTCGTCCGCGGGGGAGACGTTGTCCTCGAAGGCGAGGGTCACGCCCGGTTCGAGGACGCGCGCGACCTCGTCGACGAACGCGGTCGGCGCCGGGGAGTGGTGGGCCGCGATGCGACAGCTCACCGCGTCGAAGCTCGCGGCGGCTCGGCGCCGTCCACGCGCTCGATCCACGTGTCCGCGGCCGACGCTGGCACCACGTGGTCCCCGAGCAGGGCGTCGCACTCCCGGCAGGCCGACTGAACGGCGACGTGGGGGCGACGGCAGCAGTGGTCGAGTCGCTCGACCGTCGTCTCCGCCCGGGAGTCGCACGCGGGACAGCGCTCGACGCGCAGTCGGAGGCCCGTCAACACGTCGCGCCGGTCGCCGCGGTTGAGGTCCGCCCAGCCGTCGAGCCGGTCGTCGAGCTCGGCGGCGAGCGCCACGTCCACGGCGACCGCCTCCGTCGAGACCCAGCGCTCGATCCCCTCGCCGTCGACCTCGAACGACGTCGGTCCGAGCGCGTCGACCTCGTCCGCACGCAGCGCCGCGCGAACGCCCTCCGCGTCCGGGTTCCCCGAGTCGACCCCGTCGCCGACGGCCGCCCGAAACTCGTCGGTGAGACCGAGGGCGTCGCCGTCCTCGATCAGCACGCCCGCCCGCGACAGCGTCGCCACGACCGCCTCGTCGTCGACCGACTCGAGGACCGGACGGTCGGCCTCCCCCTTACCGAACGCGTCGAGGACCCGGTCGGGGAAGTACCGGCGCGTGATCGCCGGCGTCCCGGGGATCAGGTAGCCGCGCAGCGCGATCGCGGCCAGCGCGACGGCGAACACGACGCCGCCGGCGCCGACCGCGGCGACGCGAGACGCCCCCGCTACGAGACCGCCGGCGCCGACCGCGACGGCGGCGACGACGGCGAGCGCGACGTTCAACGCCGTGCACGGCAGACACCGGTTCCCGCCCGTGTACTCCGGCCGGCGGAGTCGGTCGGCGACGCTCTGATCGCTCATACCCCGAGATACCCGTCAACCGTGATAAACGTAGGGCGTGTGACCGATCGCGACGCGCGCGGCGCGTGCGGTCGGGCACGGCGGTCGGGCACGCCGGCCGAGCACGCCGGGCGGGCGCTCCGGTCGGCCCTCTGTCGTCCTCCCGTCTCCCTTCAGGCGCCCGTCAGACGCGCCGAACCCCTCCCTTATGGGGGGTAGCGATGACAATAATTAACACACAGAAGCGCAAACACTCATGTTGGACACTCCCATGACTGAAATGGGCGGCTACAGAGACCGAGTGGCACAGGTCGACCTCGGCGACGGCGACGTCAGCTACGAGGGCATCGACGAGGAGGACGCGGAGAAGTACATCGGCGCGCGCGGGCTCGGAGTGAAGTATCTCTTCGAGGCCGGGCCGGACGTCGACCCGCTGGGGCCGGAGAACCGACTGGCGTTCATGACTGGGCCGCTCACCGGGACCCAGACCGTGATGAGCGGTCGGATCGCGCTCGTGACGAAGTCCCCGCTGACGGGGACGGTCACCGACTCGCACCACGGCGGCTGGTCCGGCGCGCGGCTCAAGTGGGCGGGGCTCGACGGGATCCTCCTCGACGGCGAGAGCGACGACCCCGTCTACCTGTTCGTCGAGGACGGCGAGGTCGAGGTACGCGACGCCTCCCACCTCTGGGGGAAGGAGACGGACGACGCGATCGACGCGATCGGCGAGGAGGTCGACGGCGCCGTCGGCAAGAACCTCTCCGTGATGGCGATCGGACCGGGCGGCGAGAACGGCGTCCGCTACGCCTGCGTGATGAACGAGGACGACCGGGCGTCCGGCCGCGGCGGCACCGGCGCCGTCATGGGGGCGAAGAACGTGAAGGCCGTCGTCGTGAAGAGCGGCACCGACATGCCGAAACCCGCCGACCCCGAGACGTTCCAAGAGGGGTATCAGCAGGCGATGGGCGTCATTCAGGAGTCGGAGGTCACCGCGCCCAACGAGGGCGGACTCTCCGTGTACGGGACGAACGTCCTGATGAACGCGACCGAGGAGATGGACGGCCTCCCCACGAAGAACGCGAAGTACACCTCGACCGAGGCGTACAGCGACGCGGAGGGGACCGATCTCGACGCCGAGCGCGTCTCCGGCGAGAACGTCGAGGAGAACATCCTCGTCAACGACCCGACCTGTCACTCCTGCCCGGTCGCCTGCAAGAAGGAGGTCGAGGTCCAGCTCAACCACAAGGGCGAGGACATGAACGTCCACATGGAGTCGTTCGAGTACGAGTCCGCGTTCGCGCTCGGCCCGAACTCGGGACACACCCACCGCGACGAGGTCGCGCTGATGATCCAGCGCTGCAACCAGGTGGGCGTCGACACGATCGAGGTCGGCAACATGATGGCGATGGCGATGGAGATGAGCGAAGAGGGCAAGCTCGACGACGTCGAGACCATCGACTGGGGCGACGCCGAGCGCATGATCGACCTCATCGGTGAGATCGGCCACCGCTCCTCGGACCTCGGCGACCTCCTCGCGGAGGGGGCTGACCGCGTCGCCGACGAGAAGGACGCCCACGACAACTCGCTGGCCGTCAAGGGGCAGTCGATCCCGGCGTACGACCCGCGCTGCATGAAGGGGATGGGGATCGCGTACGCGACCTCCAACCGCGGCGCCTGTCACCTCCGGGCCTACACGCCGGCAGCCGAGATCCTCGGCATTCCGGAGAAGGTCGACCCGTACGAGTGGGAGGGGAAAGGCGAGCTCACCGCCACCTTCCAGGACCTGCACGCGATCTCCGACTCGTTCGACATCTGCAAGTTCAACGCCTTCGCCGAGGGGATCGAGGAGTACGTCCTCCAGTACAGCGGCATGACCGGCCGCGAGGTCACCGAGGACGAGCTGTTCGAGGCGGGCGAGCGGGTGTACAACCTCGAACGCTACTTCAACAACCTCGCCGGCTTCGACGCCGAGGACGACGACCTCCCCGGGCGGTTCGTCGAGGGCCACCCGGACGCCGTCCCCGGACAGGGAGGGAGCGAGGGCGAGCTCTGCGAGCTCGACGAGATGAAGGCGGAGTACTACGAGACCCGCGGCTGGGTCGACGGCGTCGTCCCCGACGAGAAGCTCGAGGAACTCGGCATCGACGTCGGCCCCGGAACCGGCGTCTCCGCCGGCGACTCCGCGGCTCCGGCCGACGACTGAACGCGACCGCGTCGCGGTCGTGCGTCGGCTTTTTTCGGCTACCGCGTCCCTCTCAGCCGAGACCGACAGCGTCGAGGAGCGCGTCCGCGTCGAACCGGAGGGGGTCGGTCGCCGGCGCGCCGAGGCGCTCGGCGAAGTCGGCGACCGCCTCGCGCGCCGCCGGGGGCGTCGCGACGTTCATCGTGTTGAGCGCCCCCGCGAGGACCGCCGTCTCCGCCACCGGCGCGGCGACGCGCTCGTACAGGTCGACGTGTGTCGCGACCGACGGGATGTCGACGTCGTACCCGTGCATGAGTTCGCGGCCGGCCGAGTGGCAGAGGACGAGCCCGTCCGGTCTCGCGCCGTGGAGGAGCCCGCAGATCTGCCCGGACGACCCGGGGTGACAGATGGCCCCTTGCCCCTCGACCACGAGCAGGTCGCGGCGCTCGCCCCGCTCGCGGACCAGCCCGTCGACCACGTCGTGGACCCGCCCGATTGGGAGACGGTCGATCGACGCCCCCCGCCCGTCGAGCAGGGCACCGACGTGGCTCGTCGGCACGAGGGCCGCGTCGACACCGCGCTCCCGGGCCGCGTCCACGAGCTCGAACGCGGTCGAGGAGGTCCCGACGTACCGGTCGGTCCCGACGGTGAGCAGGACCTCCGCGTCGACCCCGGCGTCGCGGCCCGCGTCTCCCGACCGGTCCGGCGGCGGGGCGCCGACGTCGACGACCCGACCGCCGCCGGCGGCCGTCGCCCGCTCGAACGCGGGGTCGCCGACGGGGAATCCCGGCCGCGAGACGACCACGTCGCATCCGGCTGCGAGCGCGGCGCGCACGTCCCGTCGCACCGGCTCCGACAGGTCGGCGATCCGGCCGTCTCGGGCGAGATCGATGCCGACGTACAGCGCGTCGACCGGCTCGCCGACGTCGTCGAACCGCCGCACGATCGGAATCCGCGGGAGCGACCGGACGAGCTGGGAGGTGACCGGGGACCGCCTGGCCGTGTCGATCACGGCGACGACCTCCGGGCGCCCGTACCGAACGAGTTCGATCGCCCCGCGCGCGTCGTCGGGGAACCGATCGTGGGCGAGCACGGCGATCCGCTCGTGGTCGGTCATCCGCTCGTGGCCGGTCATCCGCTCGTGGTCAGTCGTCCGCTCGTGGTCAGCCGTCCGAACTGTGGGCCGCCTCCGGCGCGGCCGCCGCGCGGTCGGCCGTCGGGCGTGCGGTCCTCGCGCGTCCGTCCGCGGCGGGAGCCTCGCCCGGGTTCACTCACCGGAGAGGGGGTCGCCACGTCGGGTCACCTTCGTCGCCGGGAGGCCGGCGCGGTCCGCGTGCTCCCGCACGGCGTCCTCGCTCTCGGCCTGATAGTGACAGAACGTGCCGACGATTCCGCCGTCGTCGTCGGTCATTACTTCGGAGTCGACCCACTGGATGTCGACGCCCTCCTCGCGGAGCTCGGAGAGCGTCTCGCCGGACGCCTCGGCGGCCGCGTCCAGCTCCTCTTGGGTTATCGGCTCGGGCAGTTCACGCAGTATCAGGTAGTCGTCGGTGTCGCTCATGCGCATTGCTGACGTGCGTCCCCCGGGATTGTAATTGTTTCTGCGCGGACCGTCGTCGCGACGGGAGCGGTCCGACCGCCGGCGACGCCCGCGGTGTCGGGGGGTTCTCCCCGTGACGTTTAGGTACGTGGGGTGGGATCACGGAGGTATGTCCGAGGACGCCAGCCTCCCGAACGTCAAGATCGGAAGCGACGCGGCCAAGGATCCCGACTTCGAGGGGGGTGAGACGGAGGTTTCGACCGTCGAGTACCTCGACTACGAAGTCGTCGACGCCAACGACTGGGGGATCGACGACGACGACCTCTTCGAGAAGGCGGCCGCCGCCGACCTGACCGAGGAGGAGTACGGCACGATGGAGGTGAGCAGGAACCGGAAGCTCCTGGACGCCGCCGAGGACAACGGGCTCGAGTGGCCCTTCTCCTGTCGCGCCGCCTCCTGTGCGAACTGCGCCGGGATCCTCGTCGACGGCGAACTGGAGATGGAGATGAATCTCATCATCACCGACGAGGAGGTCGAGGAGCGCGGGATCCGACTGACCTGTCAGAGCAAGCCAGCGACGGACCACGTTCGGGTGATCCACAGCGCCAAACACCTCGACTACCTGCAGGACCGCGTCATCGGGGAGCGCGAGGTCTGACGAGGCGTGGGAACGGCTCCGGCGGCGCCGGTGCGGTGTCGCCGGAGTTCACTCGTCGCGGCTCGCGGCCGCCAGTCGCTCGGCCGGGGCCTCCTCGACGACCCCCTCCTGCATGCGTCGGACCTCGGAGAAGTCGACGTCGACGTCCGCGTCGTCGAGCGCCTCGATCACCGCCGTCAACACGAGCGACATCTCGTCGACCCGGCCCTCGACGCTGTTCAGCTTCTGGAAGTTCCGCTCCGCGAACCCCGTGAGCGAGTCGGAGAGCTCCGAGACGTTCTGTTCGATCCGCTGCGAATACCGCTCGCCGAGGCTGATCCGGGCGAAGTCGTCCAACTCCTCCAGCTCGGCCTCGAGCGCCTCCATGTCCCGCTCTATCTCGGCGACGCGCTCGTCGATCAGCGCCTCTATCTGGCGCTCTATCGTCCCGTCGGGCCCCGTTTCGGCCCCCGTGTCGCCCGCCGCCTCCCCGTCTTGCCCCGGTTCGACGTCGGCCGATGGGTCGTCGTCCGCCTCGACTTCGGCGGCGACGGTCGGTTCCTCGGTCTCTTCCGGATCCAGGTCCGGCGTGTTAGGCAACGTAGCCATACGATGACAATTAACATAGTACCGCTTAAATTTTGGTGGCGACTCGCCGAGTCGCTCGGCACCGACCGGAGTCGTCACCTGTCACCGACCGCCCACGTCACTCGTCAGCGACCGACCAGGCCCGTCGCCCGGTCCTGACCGCCCACGTCACTCGTCAGCGACCGACCAGGCCCGTCGCCCGGTCCTGACCGCCCACGTCACTCGTCACCGACCGGTCCCGTCGCTCGCTCCGCGCCACGCTGCAGGATGAACCGGCGCTCCGGCGGGGGAGAGATGTCGAGTTCGACTGCCCGGACCAGTCGGTAATACTTCCGGTTGCCGTCCCAGTAGTGATCGACGAGGTCCTCGTCCTCCAGCACGGCGAGGTGGTGGACGGCCGACTTCCCGTTCATGCCGACGGCGTCGGCCAGCTCCGTGACGTACATCGGTCCGTCCGACAGGTGCTGGATGATCCGGAGCCGCTGCGGGTTTCCCAGCGCGTCGATCAACGACATCGTCTACGCCTCAATACAGAGACATAAAAGCGTTTCTTCGGGAGACCGTCCGACGCGTGATTCGCGCGGCCGGCGGGACCGACGGCGTCAGTCGGGAGTCGCCGACGGCTCGGGGACGACGGCGTGACACTCGGTGCACTGCCAGCTGTCCTCGTCGATCTTTCGGTGGTGCTTCCGGGACGTGGCGGTTCCGCCGCGGTACCACTCGACGCCGCACTCTGGGCAGGCCGTCGGAATCCGTGCCATACCGATCCGATCCGGACGAGCGATAATCAACGTTACCCAAGGGGCGAATCCCGGGCCGGGTGTGACACACGGTCACAAGAGATAAGATACGGGACGTGTATCGTGTACGTATGACAGACGATGTGGAGTTTCCGGAGTCCGAGGAGAGCGGTAAGCGAACGGTCTCGGACGGGTTCTTCGAGCGAGAAGTCTTCCTCTCGGCGGAGGAGACGGCGGCGTTCCTCCGGTCGGTGGCGGACTCGCTCGACGAGGGCCACGAACTGACGATCAGCGGGGACGACTGGGAGATCCCCTTCGCGTTCGCCGAGCCGATCGAGGTCGAGGTCGAGTTCTCCTCTCGGCGGGAGCGCGAGCTCGAACTCGAGGTGGAGTTCACCGAACGCACGGAGGGCGGCGGTATCGACGTCGCCTGAGCGCCGTCGTATCGCGACGTATCGCGCGGCGACTCCACCGGTGGGAGGCGGGACGCACCGGTCGGCTGTACTGATCAAATGTACTGGTTCGGGCTCTACCACTGGCGACGTCGGTTCCGCGCGGTCGGCGAGGGGCTGGTCGTCGCGCTCGCCGGCGTCGCGCTGGCGCGGCGACGGTCAGATCGGGCGAGTCGGGCCCTCGCCGCCGTCGCCGTCGCGCTCGGCGGGGCCCGCGCGGTCCGGACGCTCTCGACGCTGACGTCGCCCCCGCCGTGGCGTCTCGAGCGGTACAAGTACGACGCGCTCGCCCGAGAGCTCCCCCTCGCCGACGCGGGCCGCGTCCTCGACGTCGGCTGCGGGACCGGGCGGTCGCTCGTCGGGCTGGCGCCCCGGCTCTCCGGATCAACGACGGTCGTCGGGGTCGACGTCTTCGACGACAGGGTGATACTCGGGAACGGCCCCCTACTCGCCAGACGGAACGCCCGGACGGCGGGGATCGCGGTCGAGCCGGTCCGCGGCGACGCCGGCTCCCTCCCGTTCGCGTCCGGGTCGTTCGACGTCGTCACGGCGTGCCGCGTGCTCCACGACCTCCCGGCCGACCGGCACGGCGACGCGCTCGGAGAGCTCCGCCGGGTCTGCCGGGCAGACGGCGCGGTCGGGATACTCGAACTCCCGATCGTTCCGGAGCGGGTCGACGCGTCCCCGGAGCGGTACTGGCGGACCCGCGTCGGCGACGCCGGCCTCTCGGTCCGGACCGCCGCGCGCGTCCCGCGGCGCGACGGCGACGAGCCGTACGTCGTCCTCGTCGCGGCGCCGACGTGAGTCGGCCGTCGCTCTTCCGGGAGTCGCTGCGACGGCGCTCCGGGGGTCGTCGGTGCGCGCGATAAAAAGTCGGCGGCGGGCGGATTACGCCTCGAGCGAGAACACGCAGAGCCGGTCGTCGCGGCCCGCGGTCCCGCGGCGGAGCCAGCCGCTCCCGCCGACCTGGATGGCCACGTACTGCTTCTCGGTCTCGGGGTCGTACCAGCTCATCGGGCTGCCGGAGATCGCCGTCTCGCCGGTGGAGTACTCCCAGAGGCGGTCGCCGGTCTCGCCGTCCCAGGCGATGACGTCGCCGTTCTGCGTGCCGCCGAACACGACGCCGCTCTCGGTGGTCACCAGCCCGCCCCAGATGTAGGCGTCGCTGTCGATCCAGTCGCGCCAGACCAGCTGTCCGGTCTCCGGATCGACGGCGCCGACGGCGCTGATGTGGTCGTTGTACCCCTCCGGGGGTTGGTCGATCTCGTCTTCGAGGATGCCGCCCCAGTACTTCTTGCCCTCTTCGTACTCCTCGAAGCGCCACCAGGCCTCTTGGGGCGAGTTGTTCATCTTGAAGTACGCGAGGCCGAGCTCAGGGTTGTACGCGGGCGGCTGCCAGTCGTTCCCGCCCATCGCGCCGGGCATGAACGGCATCCGCCGGCCCTCGTCGATGTGCGGGATCATCCGGAACATGTTCAGCTGTTGGACGCCGGGCTCGCTCCGGTTGAGGAGCTTTCCGTTGTCCGCGTCGAGCGTGTAGCCCCACGCGGTCTTTCCGAAGGAGACGACGGCGTCGCCCTCGAAGTCGCGGTGCTCCATCTCGAAGTCCGGGATGAGCAGCCGCGGCGCCGCGGAGTCGTAGTCCCACACGTCGTGGGGGGACTCCTGGTGGAACCACTCGCGCTCGCCGGTCACTAAGTCGAGACAGAGCGTTCCCGCGCTGTTCCGGTTCGGCCCCGGTCGGACGGAGCCGTCGAAGTCGGGGCCGGGGTTCCCGACCGGCATGTACAGCTTCTCGTTTTCCGTGTCGATCGTCGCCGTCATCCAGTTGGTCGCGCACGACTGCTCGATGCTGTCGCCGACCCACTCCTCGTCGGGCGACGTCATCGTGCGCCACACCTCGTCGCCGGTCTCGGCGTCGAGCGCGACGTGGAAGCCGCGGACGCCGTACTCGCCGCCGGCGCTGCCGGTGAACACCTTGCCGTCGTACACGACCGGCGCCCACGTCGCGGAGTAGCCGGACTCGTGGTCGGCCGTGCTCGTGTACCACTCCTCCTCGCCGGTGTACCGGTTGAGCGCGACGACGCCCGAGT
Source organism: Halorubrum sp. Ea1 (assembly GCF_002252965.1). Taxonomy (NCBI): domain Archaea; kingdom Methanobacteriati; phylum Methanobacteriota; class Halobacteria; order Halobacteriales; family Haloferacaceae; genus Halorubrum; species Halorubrum sp. Ea1. Next base: position 29,060 of record NZ_NHPG01000022.1, on the reverse strand, counting down.
CGAGCGTCGTCATGAACACCTTGTCGCCGAGGACCGCCACGCCGCGGTTGTTGTCGTCACAGCAGAGGACGACGTCCGACGGCACCGCGTACGTGTAGCTCCACAGCACGTCGCCGGCCCGCGTGTCGATGGCCTTGACGTGGTTCGGTCCGTTCGACTGGTACATCACCGGCGGGTCGCCGGGGACCACCAGCGGCGTGCCCTCCATGCTGGACTCCGCGCCGACGTGGAGCTCGTACTCGAGCTCGAGGTCGCCGACGGTCTCTGGAGTGATCACGTCCGCGGTGGTGCAACGGTGCTGTTCGTAGTTCCCGCCGTACGTGAGCCACGACTCCGGATCGTCAGCCGAGTCGATGATGTCCTCCTCGGTGATGTCCCTCCGTGGGATCCGATCCGTGTCGTGCTGGTGGGTGACGGACTCCTCGGGCGACCCGAGCACCCGATACCCCTGATCCGTTTCACGTACGACTGTGTCCTGTGCGGCCTTGACCGCCCTGTCTTCTTCTATTGCCATTGGTATACCCTCCTAGCGTGCGGGACTCGGATTGCGCTTCTCTTCGGTGATCCAGTACACGTCCTTACAGATCTCTTCCTGGTTGACGATCGCGATCGCGGCACCGCCGGTCAGCGCGGCCACCAGCTGAGAGTCGCTCATCGCCCCGTTTTCGGCGATGTCGAGCGCGGCCCGCGCGATCAGATCCACGCCGGCGAGCATCGCCTTCACGTCCCAGTAGCCGTCGTCGAGGATCTCCTCGGTGACGAGCACCTCCTTCTGCCAGAGGTGGACGTCCATCGAGTTGACCCACAGCAGCGCCCCGCCCATCGCGCGCTTGTGGAGCGGCGGGACGTGTTCGACGTCGAACTCCACGTCGCTGGGGATCTCTTTCGTGGGAACCCACCGAGCGAGGCGAGTGTTGTTGTTCACCACGTTCATCACGAGCACGGTCTTCTCCCGCTCGTCGAACCCGAGACCGTCGAGTTCCTCGCTCAGCGCGTCGAGCCGGACGAGCTCGTGTGCCGTCTGCTCGATGTGCTCCGGCGTGAACCGGGGGAGCCGCTCCTCGAGGCTCTCGAAGAATCCGGCCTCCACGAGGTGATCGTAGAGGCGCCACGAGGGCTGCACGATTTTACGGTACAGCGCCTCCGGCTCCTCCGTTCCCTCCGGAATTCCCGCGTCGCGAACCTCCGAGAGCCGAGCGATCTGCTCTTCGAAGGCCGCGAGTTCCGACGCGAGCAGGTCGGCGTCGAGCGCTCCCGCCATGTCGTCGCGGATCGCCTCGCCCATCGAGGCGAACTCCGGGTCCGTTTCCGTCTCGACCGTTTGTCTGAGCTCAGACAACGTGGGTCTCTCGCCGACGTCCGACCGACTGATGCCGAGCGCGTCTGTGAGTTCGTCTCGGCCGTCGATCGTGATCTGTTGTCTCGTCATAGTGGTATCGTGGTGCGGAAACTCCCCATGCACCCGCAGTATCGACTGGCACTTTGTACCATATAATAATTATTATAACAGATTGATATGTATGCGCGCCAGACGGCGCGTCGCGGGCCTCTGTCCGACGATCGTCGGCCGAATGCACGTGACGCGTCGAGGGGCGGCGCCGAGCGCGGGGAGAGCCGGCCCGAGCGCGGGTTGCGCCGGACCGATCCCCGGCCGCCCCGGGCGGCGCGAGAGCGACGCGTCGCACTCCGAACCGCGACGGCTCCCGCGGACGACGCGACGAGAGCCGTCGCGTTATCGGCCCCGATCACGGTCGATATCGGGGAGAGCTATACTCTTCGTTATATTTCTCCGTGGCGTGAATCAGAAATTTAATTATTGTCATATAAGGGAATTGATTATAAGGGATATTAATTATGAATACAACCCCAATGATCCCACGCCGGGAAGGCCGTTACAGTCTTACGTCTGTAATTGATATTCGGCTGTCGTTATCATATCAATAATGTATAACTTCTCGGCGCGCTCCGCTCGTCTGCGCGCGAACCACGGAAAAATAACACTCGTCTGATAGCAACGCGACCGGGTCGGCCCGTCGGTCGCCGCGGCGGCAGCGCGAGGCTCGGTTCGGGTCGTGGCATTCGCCGGTCGAGACCGCGATCGCGGTCCGTTACCGTCGCCGACATCGGGCCTCGAGTTCGCTGCGTGAGCCCTTCTCGCTCTCGCGCGTCACTCCTCGATCAGGACGACGTCGCCGGTCGACCCGCAGGCCGGGCACTCGAGGACGCCCTTCGTGTCCGTGATGCTCTCCCGTCGGGGGAATTCGGCCCCGCACGACTCGCATCGCGCGTTGTTCCGGTCGATCCGCACTCCGTCGGTCGGGTTCCCCTGAACGAGACCGGAGCCGCAGATCGGGCACTCCAGCGCGGCCGTGCCGCCCGTGTCGGCGCGCGACCGAGGGAACCACGAACCGCAGTCCGCACAGCGCGCGTTCTGACGCGTCATACCGTGTCACACGTCCGCGACCCCCTTCAACGTACGGTCGGGAGCGTCGGTCCCGATCGGTCGGTCGAGCCCGTCGGACCGGTCGGACCCGGCTCGTCGGGGTCGGTCGACCCGTTCCTCCCGCGGTCGGCGCGGCGCCCCACGGTTTCATTACGCTCCCCGCCGTCGTCCCGACGAGAACCACCATGTCTACTGACCACGATCGACGGCCCGAAGCGACCCTCCGCGTCGCGTCGGCGCCGGGCGACGCGGACGACGACGACGGCGTGGTGCGGATCGGACCGGACGCGATGGGGTCGCTCGGAGCGAGCCGGGGCGACGTCGTCGTCCTCGAGGGGCCGCGGGGATCGGTCGCCGCGCGCGCCTGGCCAGCCGATCCCGACGACGACGGGACCGTGCGGGCGTCCCACTGGATGCGGCGGTCCCTCGGTGCCGGCGTCGACGACTCCGTCGCGGTCCGTCCCGCCGTCGCGCGCGACGCGGACGAGGCGGTCGTCGCGCTGCCGGAGGCGGTCGACGTCGACGACGCGCTCGGGCTCTCCTTCCGCGACGCGCTCGTCGACCGGGTCCTGACGGCCGGACAGGTCGTCCCCGTCGCGCTCGGTCTCGACTCCGTCCCCGGTGCGCCGGAGCGAACGGTGCCCGTGAAGATCGCGGAGACGAGCCCGTCGGGCCCGGTCGTCGTGCGGGAGGGGACGCGGTTGGGGATCTCCGAGGAACCCGCGACGGACGTCGAGCTCCCGGCGGCGGAACCCGAGGGCCGCGCGACGTACGACGACGTCGGCGGCCTCGACGCGGCCGTTCGACGGCTGCGTGAGACGGTCGAACTCCCCATGCGGAACCCGTCGCTGTTCCGGGAGCTCGGCGCGAACCCGCCGACCGGCGTGCTGTTACACGGGCCCTCCGGCGCGGGGAAGACGCTCCTCTCGAACGCCGTGGCGAACGAGCTGGACGCCCACGTCGTGCGGCTCCGCGCCCCCGACGTGACCTCGAAGTACCGGGGGGAAAGCGAGGAGCGGCTCCGCGACGCCTTCGAGGAGGCGACGGCTGAGGCCCCGTCGGTTCTGCTCCTCGACGAGCTCGACGCCGTCGCCGGCGACCGGGCCCGCGGCGGGGAGGCGAACGGTCGGCTCATCGGTCAGCTGCTCTCGCTGCTGGACGACCTGGGCGAGGGCGACCCCGTCGTGGTGATCGGCACGACGAACCGGGTCGACGCGATCGACCCGGCGCTCAGGCGCCCGGGCCGATTCGACCGCGAGATCGAGATCGGCGTTCCCGACCGGGACGGCCGCGAGGAGATCCTCGACGTGCACACGCGAGACCTCCGCGTGAGCGACGGGGTGGACCTCGGCGCCTACGCGGAGAACACCCACGGGTTCGTCGGCGCGGACTTGGAGAACCTGGTGACGGAGGCCTCGATGAACGCGATCCGTCGCGTGTGGCCCGATCTCGCCGACGACCCGGCGTCGGCGCCTCCGGAGGCCACCGCGTCGATCGCGGTCACCGACGACGACTTCAAGACCGCGCTGCGGGAGGTCGAGCCGTCGGCGCTCCGGGCGATCAGCGTCGAGGTCCCGGACGTCACCTGGGACGACGTGGGCGGGCTCGAGGCGGTGAAAGAGCGGCTCCGCGAGACCGTGCAGTGGCCGCTCGAACACCCGGAGGCGTACGAGCGCGTCTCGCTCGCTCCCGACCGCGGGATCCTCCTGTACGGTCCGCCCGGGACGGGGAAGACCCTCCTCGCGAAGGCGGTCGCCAACGAGAGCCGGTCGAACTTCGTCTCGGTGAAGGGGCCCGAGCTGCTGGACAAGTACGTCGGCGAGTCGGAGAAGGGCGTCCGCGAGGTGTTCTCGAAGGCCAGACAGAACGCGCCGACGGTCGTCTTCTTCGACGAGATCGACGCGATCGCGGCCGAGCGCGGCGGGTCGACCGACGCGAACGTCGGCGAGCGCGTCGTCTCGCAGCTCCTCACCGAGCTCGACGGGTTAGAGGAGATGGAGGACGTCGTCGTCGTCGCCACGACCAACCGGAAGGACCTGATCGACGACGCGCTGCTGCGCGCCGGCCGGATCGAGCGGCACCTCCGCGTCCCCCGACCGGACGCGGCGGCGCGGCGGGAGATCCTCTCGGTCCACTGCCGCGGTCGACCCCTCGCGGACGACGTCGACGTCGACGCCCTCGCCGACCGGACCGACGGGTACGTCGGCGCGGACATCGAGGCGGTCTGTCGCGAGGCCGCGGCCGAGGCCGTGCGGGAGTACGTCCGCGGCGACGACGTCGACGCCGACGGGATCCGGATCACCGGCGACCACTTCGAACGGGCGCTCGACGCGGTCGCCCCGAGCGACGCGGACACGGAACCGCCCGCTGACGGCGAGGCGGGCTCGGCGGCCGAACCGCCCGCTGACGACGAGACGGGCTCGCTCGCGGATCGCCTCGACGCCGACGAGAGCGGCTGACCGCGGTCTCGCGCGGGCGGGTCACCGGTCAGTCCGCGCCGCTCACGGAGCCGCCGAACCCGGTCTGGTATAAATGTTTACGGAAAACCATTATGTATATTCATTCACATGCCCTCAAACGGGATGATCCGAACCAGACGAGCGGTTCTCGCTACAGTCGGGACGGCAGCGGTATCGGGGTGTACCGGCCGCTTCGGCGGCGACGGCGGCGTCGACGGCGGAAACGGGAGCGGGAACGGGGACGGTGACGGCGACGGCAACGCCACTGACGGCGGCGACGGGGGGAGCGGCAGCGACGGCGACGACGACGGCGGGACCGATAGCGCCCCCGCCGTCGAGAGCCCGTCGCTGCTGCTCAACTGGCGGATAAGCGGTCTCCACGCGCCGTACTTCGCCGCGCAGTCGCAGGGGTTCTACGAGGAGGAGGGGTTCGAGTCGGTCACGATAGAGAGCGGCGAGGGGTCCGACTTCTCGGCCCAGCAGGTCGCGCTCGGTAACACCGAGTTCGGCGTCTCCAGCAGCGACCAGGTCCTCGGCGTCAACGCCGGGGACCTCTCCCCGCTGGCCGTGGGGGTCGTGATGCAGCGGAGCCCGGTCGTCGTCTTCTCGTCCCGGGAGCGGTTCGGCGAGGAGCTGACGGACCCGTCGCAGCTGTCGGGCGCGACGGTGGGGAGCGGTCCCGGGATGGTCCGCCAGATGGTGCGCGGGTACTTCGACGCCGCCGGCGTCACCGACGTGGAGTACGTCGACACCGGGTACGACACGGTACAGCGGCTCCTCGCCGGGGAGATCGACGCGGCGGGCGGCGTCTTCGGCGACGTCGTCGACGCGCGCCACCAGGGCGCCGAGGTCGACGTGCTCTCGGTGCACGACGCCGTCCCGTCCTACGGCCACGTGCTCACCGTCGGGGAGTCGTTCGCCGAGGAGAACCCGGAGACCGTGGCCGCGTTCCTCCGGGCGACCGCCCGCGGCGCGGTGTGGGCCGACCGGAATCCGGAGGGGGCGATCGACGCGCTCGTCGACGCGCAGGGCGAACTCGCGGAGGTCCGCGAGAACCAGCGCGACAAATGGGACCTGATGCGCTCCGAGTACATGCTCTCGGAGGCCGTCCGCGAGGAGGGATGGGGGTGGAGCGAGCCGGAGCCGTGGCAGCGGACCTACGAGACGCTGGACGCCGCGGACTTCTTCGACGGCTCGGTCGACCCCGACGCGGTCTGGACGAACGAGCACATCGACACCGACGACGAACACGTCGCCGACTACGCCGACCTCGTCGACCAGTGACTCCCGTCCCCTCCCCCCGGGCAGGCGGACCGGCGCCGAGCGGCGACCGAGGGGCGGCGAGCGACGGCTCCGTCGGGGAGGTGCGGTGAGCGATGGCCGAGCGCGAGCGCACGCGAGAGTCGCGGAGGCCCTCCGTCCGTCGGAGCCCCGGGCGTCGAGCGCGTCGGGTCCGGACCCGGCTCCTCGCGGCGGCGAAGCGCGTCGCCCCGCCGGTGCTGCTGTTCGTCGCGCTCGTCCTCGCGTGGCACGGGACGGTCGTCGCGCTCGGGATCCCGGCGATCATCCTGCCGCCGCCCGCGGCCGTCGCAGACGCGCTCGTCGCCCGCGGCGCCACGCTGTTCGCCGACGCCGCCGTGACGGGCGCGACCGCGGCGACGGGCCTGCTCGCCGGCTGCGCCGTCGGCGCCCTCCTCGCGTTCGCGATGACCTACTCGCGGACGGCCGCCCGGATCGCCTTACCGTACGTCATCGCGCTCCGCATCGCGCCGCTGATCGCGATCGCCCCGCTCGTCTTCCTCTGGTTCGGCCGAGGGATTCCCGCCCGCGCGGCGCTGGTCGCGACGCTGACGCTGTTCCCGATGACCGTCGCGACGCTGGACGGGCTCCGGTCGACGCCGGAGCGGTACCTCGCGCTCGCGCGCTCCGTCGACGCGTCGAAGCCGTCCGTGTTCCTCCGGGTGCGCGTCCCCGCGGCCGCGCCGAGCGTGTTCGCCGGGCTCAAGCTCGCGGCGACGCTGTCGATCGTCGGGGCCGTCGTCGCCGAGTTCGTCACGCTCAGGGCCGGGATCGGCTACCGCGTGTTCGTGACCGCGGAGCGCCTCCGGACCGCGGAGACGTACGCCGCGCTGGTCGCGCTGTCGGCGCTCGGCGTCGCCTTCTACCTCGTTCCGGTCCTCCTCGAACGCGCGGTCTGGACCGAGTGAGTCCGCGCTCCCTGCCTCCGGCCGAGCCGTCCCCCGGCCGCTCAGTCGGCGGTCGGCGTCCAGACGAGCCGGCGCTGCGCGACGGCGATCAGCCCGTACAGCGCGAGTCCGAGCGCGACGAGCACCACCAGGGCGGCGAGCATGAGATCCACTTGGACGTTCTCCGAGGCGAGGAGGACGAGGAACCCGAGCCCGCTGTCGGCGACGATCCACTCGGCGACGACGGCCCCGATGACGGCGAGCGTCACCGACTGCTTGAGCCCGGCGAACAGGTCCGGGACGGCGTACGGCAGTTCGAGCCGCAGGAACGCGTCCAGCGAGCCGGCGTCGACCGAGCGGAGCAGGTCCCGCTGTTCGGCCGGGACGCGTTCGAACCCCGCCGCCGCGCTCAACACCATCGGGAAGAACGCGATGAGTCCGATGAAAACGACCGCGGTCGTCATGCCGGTGCCGACGTATATCAGCAGCAGCGGGGCGATCGCGATCTTCGGGAGCACCCGCACGGTGACGAGGTACGGGTAGACCGCTCGCCGGAGCCACCGCAGGCGCGAGATCGACACCGCGAGGGCGAGCCCGGCCGCGATCCCGACGCCGCCGCCGATGGCGACCTTCCGCGCGGTCGCGGCGGCGTTCCGAACGAACAGCCCGGGATTGCCGAGGAGCACCGCGGCGACGGCGTCCGGCGGCGGGAGGAGATACGGGGGGACGTCCGACGCGGCGACGAGGGCCCACCAGGCGGCGGTCGCTACCGCGAGCCCGCCGAGCGGGAGGGCCACGTCGGCCACCGAAACCGGCGACCCGGGCTCGCCGACGCGTCCGTTCATAGTTCCGTGAGCGTCGTCCCGGCCGTCGAGGGGTTCGAGCGGTCCTCGTGTAACACGGCCCGGACCGCCGCGACCTGTTCCTGGAACGCGTCGCTGCTGTACGCCTCGTCCGTCCGGGGCCGCGGCAGATCGACGTCGAACGTCTCGACGATCCGCCCCGGGTCGCTCTCCATGACGACGCAGCGGTCGGCCAAGAAGACGGCCTCCGGGACGCTGTGGGTGACGAACACGACCGTCTTCCGCTCGGCCCGCCAGAGCCCGCGGATCTCGACGCCGAGCCGCTCCCGCGTTATCTCGTCGAGCTCGCCGAACGGCTCGTCCATGAGCAGGATCTCCGCCCCGAGGTGGATCGCCCGGGCGATGGCGACACGCTGTTTCATCCCCCCGGACAGCGCCGCCGGGCGAGCGCTCTCGAACCCCTCCAGCCCGACCTCACGGAGGAGCCGTCTCGCCCCCTCTCTGTCGGCGGGCTTCCCGGCCATCTCACGGAGGAACGCGACGTTCTCGACGGCCGACTTCCACGGGAGCAGCGTGTGCTGTTGGAACACGTACCCGATCTCCGCGTTCGCTCGCGCCGCGTCCGTCGTCCGCCCGTTCACGCGGACGCGACCCGCGGTCGGCTCTTGGAGCCCCCCGACGGTCCGCAGCAGCGTGGTCTTCCCGCAGCCGGACGGGCCGACCACCGTGAGGAACTCCCCGTCATCGACCGTCAGATCGACGTCTTCGACCGCCCGCACGTCGTCGAACGCGACGGTCACGCCGTCGATCTCGATCACGGGCCCTCACCGAGCAGGTCGCCCTGTTCCAGCGCGACTTCCAGCCGGTCCCACGTCGACCGCCCGTGCCACCCCCACCCCTCGTCCCTCACCGCGTCGCCCGTCCCGAACGACTCGACCCCGCGCGCGAAGCGCTCGCTCACGGCGCTCGCGGAGTCGTCCGTCTCCGCGGCCACGGCCGCGGCCGCCGGGCCGGGGTCGGTCCGCGCGGCCGCCCAGCCCGCCGCGGTCCCCGCGAGGAACTGTCGCCAGGGGTCGTCGGTCCGCCGGAGCGGGGCCGCCGGACCGACGAGCGTGAGCCCGTATATCGGGAAGTGGTCGCCGATCGAGAGGACGTCGACCGTCCGGTCGTCCGCTTCCAGTTCGAGCGGGTCGGCGAACGACCCCGTCGCCACGTCGGCGTCGCCCGCGATCAGCCCGCCGCGCTCCTCGCCGTCGGCGTCGACGAGTTCGACGTCGCGGAGCAGGTCGGCCTGCGAGAGGAACAGCCTCGCGAGCAGACACGTCTCCGAGCCCGCGGTCGTGAGGATCCGCCGTCCGCGCAGTTGGTCAACGCTCTCGAACGGCTCGCCGAAGCGGTCGCGGACCGTGTACAGCACCGTCGCGGTCCGCTGGTGGACCACGGCCAGGGGCACGACCGGGCGGTCCGCGGCCAGCGCCCGGACGACCGATCCGGCCCCGACGAGCGCGACGTCGGCGTCCCCGTCGAGCACCGCTTCGAGCGCCCGGTGCGAGCCGCGATGGGCGGTGACCCTCGCGTCGAGCCCCCGTCGCTCGTACGCCCCCTCTTCGAGGGCGGCGTACAGCGGGAGGTGGAGCGCGTTCGGGCGCCAGTTGAGCGCGACGACGACCCCGCGGTCGCGTTCGATCGCCGAGCCGTCGTCCGGTCCGACCAAGGGGTCGGAACCCTCCGTCGGTCCCGGTTCGACGTCCGCGACCGCGGCCCCCCGCTCGAGGAGGGCTGCAGAGTGGGTGCGGTACACGCGGTCGAGGCTCTTCCGTCGGCCGCTGACGGGTCGCCACGCGTTCGGCGGCCGTCCCCCGCCGGACGACTCGACGGTCGCTCGCTCGACTAAGTCCCGCGCTTCGAGCTTCGAGACGGCGTCGCCGACGGCCTTCTCCCCCAGCCCCGTCCCGATGCGGATCGCCATCGTCGTCGCTCGCGCCCGCTCGATCCGGTCGTGGTCGCGGCGCAGGAGGAGGTACGCCAGCACGCGCGCCGCGTCGCGGCCGAGCCCCGCCGCGAGTCGCTCGACGAGCGCGCGGTCGTCGCCGTCGAGCACCCAGTGTTCAACCGTGTCCATCGTTCACGTATGCGTCGAAGCGAGATAAAAATGCTCGCCTCGGCGACCGGCGGGCGCCCGCGTCTTCGGGGGCGGGCCAAAGCGATCGAATTCCCACCGATCAGCCGCCGATCGGAACGCCGCCGGTCACCCGCCGATCGGAACGCCGCCGAAGACGAGGATCGCGACCACCCAGTACACGGCGTAGAGCCCGCCGAGGACGACCCCGTGCCAGCGCTTCAGCTCTCCCGAGTAGAGGAAGTACGCCGCCAGCGTCGTGACGAGGATCACCGACGGGAGGTGGAACGTCAGGACCGACCGAGAGATCTCGAGGTCGCTGAGCAGCATGATGACGCCGACGTTGCCGGTCACCGAGAAGAGGACGCTCCCGATGACGTTCCCCACGCCGATCTCCGGGACGCCCCGCCGCACCGGCTCGATCGTGAGCATGACGTCCTCGAACGTCAGGATCGCCGTCAGCACGGTGGCGCCGAAGACGGTCTGTTCGAGGCCGAACCCCTCCACGACGACCTCCGAACCGGCCTCGAGCAGCATCGACGCGAACACGATCCCGGCCAGCGCGAGGACGGCGAGCGCCATCCACGGCCACCCGGACGCGGACCGACCGCCGACGAGCCGATCTTCCGGGATCTCCGAGAGGGACCCCGGCGCGGTGACCCCACCGTCGGCCCGGAGCGACTCGCCGAGGTCGGTGTTGCGAAACACCGGCGTGTCGCGCTGGCGCTCGCGGAGGACGATGTACCCGAACGCCAGGACGAAGAAGCCGAGAAGCGCCAGCCCGTGGACGGTCGTCAGGGTCCCCGCGAGCACGAACGGGATCAGTAGTATCGGGCCCAGCGCGAAGAGGACGACGTAGTCCGTCGGGAGGTCGACCGGGAACGGCCTGACGATCGCGGCGAGCGCCAGCGTGACGCCGACGATCGCCAGTCCCGTGCCGAGCGCCGTTCCGAGCGCAGCCCCCTCGAGATCGCCCGCGGACAACACGAGCGCGAGGACCGTGTCGTCGAACTCGATCCCGGTGAAGACGATCGCGAGGGTGAACAGCGACACTCGCAATCCCAGGGCGGCCCGAGTGAGATAGCTTATCAGCTTCTCGACACAGAAGGTCAGTACAACGGCACCCACGAGGAGCGCGGCCACGGCGCCCGCCGGTCCGAGCTCCTCGACGAAGCCCTCGATCTGTCCCTCGATACCGCCTTCACCCGACTCCTCCGCCGCTTCGCCCCCCTCCTGTGCGGCCGCGGGAGCGACCGGGACCGCCAAGAGCACCGCGACGACGAGCGAGGCGACGATCAGCCGAGAGACGTTCATGGCCGTCGACACGTCGGGATCCGATATGAAAATACGGAGTCATGTATCGAATTCCGTTGAACGACTGTACATGCGATTCCGCTCAGCGGCCGTCGGAGGTGAGTGCTGGCCGCCAATCCGGCAGTCCTTCGCTCGAAAACGGACGCCTCCGAGATCGGGTCCAACCCGACTCGTCGGGCGCGCGTCCCACTGCAGGGGGGGTCGACGGTCGCCGCTTGCCGAAGCGTCCGAACCGATGCGACGGATCGGATAGATTCGCGAATCGGTCCCGGAGTGTCGTTCAGACGAACGACGCCCATCTGAAAGCGACCGGATCGAACCGCTCATCGGCGGTTTCTGTTCAGGATCCTTATTATTATAGAAATATGTTATTTCCGTCGTAATATATTTTAACATACACTTCTATCTGTCTGCCGATTTCCGCGTCGTTCGTCCCCAAAACAGACGACCGGTTTCGCAGAGGACCGCCGATGTGGAACCGCTTCGCCGACGTACAGTATCACGCCGTCGACGAGGGAACGTCGTGTATTCGACGGGAAGATGTCGCGCCACCGACGAGGGTACGCCGCGCCGTCGACGCCCGAGGTCGCGCCGTCTGCGTCGTGTTCGTCGTGAATCGTCGCGAACGAGCTCCAGGCGGTCTCGATCCCGTCAAGTCAAGCTCTACGTGTGACAAATCGGTCAGTCCGGGGTCCACGGCGGCGTACGGCCGATATCTCCGCCTGTCGAGGCGAATCGCGAACTCATCGAGGGAGACGCTATCGGACGTTGTCAGTTTCTGACGAACTTTGTTGGCGACGCTCCGCGGACCGACCTCTTGTCTCCAGTCGTGAACGGAGCGCTACTTTGATTGGAGTCGAATACATAAAATCTTATAGTAGTATATTAAACCGGTAGCTCGGCCGAGAGAGATCGAATCCCGGGCTTCGGTAGCACTGACGGTGTCGTCCCCGGGGTGACGAAATATCGGCTGAATGTCGGGCCGTTACGTCGGAGACGACTCATTCGTCTGAATGTATCGCTCGGTGGCACGGATCGATCGCGCCGCCCCGGGAGTCGCAGGCCCGTGCCGGCCGTCGGGCGCGGAGCCGTTCTAGTCCGAGCAGTAGTTAGACGGGGTCATGAGCCCTGATCCACCAAGTCAACGAGTTATTCCTCTTGCATGTGTATTGATGACATGGATCGTATCCTAAACGAGGTAACGAACACAGTCCACAAACGGACGCCCGGCGCATCGGCCGTCGAAACTCCGTGTGGCGTCACGTACAACGTCGCAGACGAGCACCTTCGTCGAGTGTCCACCGACAGCCTCGTGGCGACCGCCACGAAATGCGGTCGCTGTTTCGATGACGGAGGCGGATACTGAGTTCACCGTCCGTCGGGACGGACGCCTCGCACCGCATCCGGCTCGCATGACCGTGTCGATCTCGTAATACGTATGCCCTCGGTCGCCCGTCACTCCCCCCGGGTTTTGCGGGTTTCAACGGTGCTCGTTTCGAACTCGCACGGCCGAGAGTGACGCAAGTAAAAGCGGTCGGGTCCCGGCGGCTCAGGGATCGTGCTCGCGAACCGTGAACTGACACGCCGGCTCACCCGAGACGCGCGACTCCGGGAGTCACGGGTCCTCGCAGAGAGGAAGAGAAGGGCGAGCCGGACGAATTGCGTTCAATTCTCCCGTGGCTCTCACGCGCCCAGCAAGCGCGCGACGACACCCGCGAGCACGAGTATCCCGCCGAGGATGAACGTTCCCGGAAGCGGGAGAGCGAACACGACCACGCCCACTACGATGACGATCGTCGAGGTTCGCATGCGGGATTTGATTCATCTCCGCCACTCATAACGGTTGTGCCGGTGCCAAACGGAGGCTAAATCGGCCGAAAAACGCCTTGCTACCCGAGTGTTCGCGGTGCAGAGATACATGGGCGCTGCAGGCTTGAGTTCGACTGTCGAACGAATCGTCCTTTCAGGCGTGAGGCGGCTGAATTTGAGGGTCTCGATAACGAGTCTTTCCACAGGTAAAAGAGGTGTTTGTCTTCCCGTGCAAGATCCAAGGCACGTCTGCAGCAGATGAACGTTCAGCCGGTCGGCTCGATATTCTGATTCATTCGGAACACGTTTTCGGGGTCCCACTTGTTTTTGACCTCAATCAAACGGTCGTAGTTCTCGCCGTAAGCGGCCCTGACTCGCTCACTCTCATCACGACTGAGGTAGTTCGCATACACGCTGTCGGTCGCGTGCGGAGCCATCGCCTCGTGAAACGACTGGGCCCACCCGATAAGTTCGTCGTCACGCTCGGAATCGGTCCACTTCGGTGCTACGGTAAAGGACAGCGCGGCATCCCGGTGCGGGAAGGCGGTAGCGTCAGCATCGACACGGCTGATTGCTCCTTCCATCCACTCCAGAAAAACTGTCGTAAACGGTGATGGGATCGGCGTAGCGTGTTCAACCATCGTCTCGATAGCCTCGTCGGAGAGCCCTTCCAAGTTATGTGACTTCCAGTAGTTCCGATGGCCCTCCTGATAGATATCGTCGGAACTCCGTTGAGAAACGGTATACGGCTGGGGCTGTACGGTGTCCGCGATCGGATCCCCAACCTCTCGAAGTGGCTGGAGCGCCGCTCTCCCACTCTCAATGTCGCCCACGTAGAATGGTACCAGCACGAGAACAGTTTGTCCGTGGAGCGGTTCCGGGAACTCGGGGAGCGGTGGTACTTGCGTGAAGGCCGCGTAACACTGCACGGCGTCAGGGGCGTCGGTCATGAAATCGCGGTAAAAGCGCAGGACGTCCGGGGCGGCCTCAACGGGATGGATGACACGCCCGGTCAGTACGTCTGGCCCGACTTCGTGTAGTCGGAACTCGAACGACGTGACGACACCGAAGTTTCCGCCGCCACCGCGGAGCCCCCAGAACAGGTCCGGATTCTCGCTCTCGCTGGCATGGACGAGATCGCCCTCGGCGGTGACGACGTCTGCCGATAAGAGGTTGTCAATAGCGAGGCCGAATTTCCGATCGAGTCGCCCGAGCCCACCGCCGAGCGTGAGACCGGCCACTCCCGTCGTAGAGACGATCCCGCCCGTGGTAGCCAGACCGAACGCCTGCGTCTCGTGATCGAGGTCGGCCATCGTCGCTCCTGCTTGGACCCGCGCGATCTGTGCTTCAGGATCGACCCGAACGGCGTTCATCGGTGAGAGATCGATCACTAGGCCGTTATCGCAAACAGCGTCGCCCGCGACGTTGTGTCCGCCGCCTTTGACCGCCAAAGGCAGGTCTAGGTCCCGAGCGAAGTTCGCCGCGGCGATCACGTCGGCACTTCCCGTACACCGGGCGATGAGTGCCGGTTCCTTGTCGATCATCGCGTTCCACACCGTCCGGGCGTCGTCGTATCCCACATCGCCGGGTCGAAGCACGTCCCCGTGCAATTGGTCGCTGAACGATTCCACGGTCGTTTCTTCGAGGTTTGCTGTCACCATGGATTCCCTCCTGTCCGCTGTCCAGCCCTACATAGAACGAAGCGGAACTTTCCATTACTCTCTGGGCGAATGCCCACGGCATGGGTATCTTTAACATCTTTGTGTATTAATGTCAATTCACACGGAATTAGCGAATATGACCGACCCAGACACGTTTCCCGAGGGGGCACTAGAGGACATCGCCTATCTCTCGCGGTCGAAGAGTAGAGTCACAATCCTCGCCGCACTCGCAGCGAGGCCCTGCACGCGCCGCGAGTTAGAAGACGCGACGGGCATCCCCCGGACGACGCTCGATCGGACCGTCAACGAATTCGAGGAGCGAGGCTGGGTCGTCCGTACTCCCGACGGAAACTACGGGGCGACACCGATCGGTGACCGCGTCGCGGCTGAGAGTAAGAACTTCGTCGGAGCGATACGGGCTATCCGAACGCTCGGTGACGCAGTAGCTTGGCTTCCGGACGGGCTAGCGATCGGGCTCCGCCATTTCGCGGAGGCGACCGTCAGGCGTCCCGAGCCGAACGCGATGAACGCTCCGACCACGTTTGCGACCAAGCTGATGCGGGAAGCGACTGAATTCGCGTGTCTCGTGAATACGCTCCCGTCGGTAGGGTTCGAAGACGCCATGGTTAACGGAGTCCTTGACGGACGCCTGACGACGACCCACGTCATCACCGACGGGGAGCTCGCCGTTCTCCGGGAGGACGCAGACCGCGTATCCCGCTGGCAGACGTACGTTGAGGCGGGAGCCAATTTGTACTGTTATACGGGTCGAATCCCGTGCAATCTCCTCGTTATCGACAATACCGTGCTTATTCTCGATCGGCAGCCAGAAGCCGTGGAGGGGATCGAGAGCACGAACTCGGTAGTCCGGTCGTGGGCCCAAGAGCTGATCTCCGAGCACCGGGAAGATGCCGAACGACTCGATGCTACGGCGTTCGCCTGAGCGCCGACGAGCCCACCAGACGATTCCCTGTGATGAATGCACAACCTCTTCGACACGGTGTTTTGACGGTAATCGGATCGGTCGGTTCTGGTCGTGCCACACGGATAGCGCCCGTTCCACCGATATATCTCTGACTCGGAGTAGAACGCGCCAACGCAGGGTCATGTCTCGGGTAACGTCGCCGGATCGACCAGCTCCGCTCCCGCTCGGTATTCCTCGTACAACGACTCTGCCCACGAGAGAACGGTACGGCTCTCGGTGACCAACGCCCCTTGGACCACCAGTTCATCTCCGCGTCGTTCATCCAACCAGATTATCACGGTTCCATCGATAATGTGCAGACTGATCGGGACGTCCCCCTCGTATCTCCACACTTCATCCCGCTCCGCTGGCGCACGCCAGTGTGGCACCACTTCCGGCCTCCCAACGAGGGTATCGAAAAAACTGGCCTTCATGACGGCTTCACACTCCAGCTGTCCCGCGATGGCTTGCTCGTTAATCAGTTCTGTCAACCGAGGCACGCCGGTCCACGCGAGCGTTCGTATCCGGTCCGCCGTACGGATTCGATCAGAGACGAAATCGAATGGCTCGGTCGGATTGGCTCGGCGTCCGGTGATAATCTCGGCTTCACGGAATAATCGATAATCGAGGTCGCGTGTCGGTGCTGGTAACCACGTTATCGCCTCCCCGAGATGCTCGATACCCTCGATTGTCTGCAGAGAGTCACGAACCGCTTCAAGCGTGATCGTTCCCTTAGTCGTCAGTTCGTAGCGGCTTCCCTCGGAGTCAATCCAGCCCCGTGATTCGCCCTCGTCAAGAATCCGGGCCACGGTCGCCCGGGAGGCACCCGTTCGGTCGGCGAGGGCACTACCCGTTGTAACGCCGTCGTCAAGCGCCTCGAAGACCGGCACACTGTGTGCCGAATTCGTGAAGAACTGAAGCACGTTCCGCGCGGAATCCATGGTATCTGTTAGCGTGTGGTGGAGTACGCCCGTACCGTATCTAAAGGTATTCCCGAGAACGAACGCCTGTGAGGTGATTGGCTCCCACGTGAACAGTCGATGATCGTTCAACAGACTGCAAACATTTGCAGGGAACCCAAGTATTCTCACAAAATAATGTTATGACATCACATGACAAATGAGACATTGGGGTGCTAACGAATGTCCCAACCCGACACCATCGATCACGAATCGCTCATGCACGAGTATACCGAGCTGTGGAACGGGGACTTCTCAAACCTAGACGTCGTCGCCGAATCGGTCGATGTCCATCTTCCGTCGCTATCTGGTGGTGAGATTCACGGACGCGACGCCTTCGAAGCGTACCTCCGAGAGCTTCGAGCGGGATTCCCCGATTGGCACGTCACGATGGACAATGTGCTCGCTAACGACGGGGTGGTGGTGAAGGAATGGACGGTGACGGCCACACACGAAGGGGAATATAATGGGATTTCCCCGACCGAGCGCACCATCGAGATCAGTGGGATGGCAAAGATCCTGATCACGAACGGCAAAGTGCAAGAAGATCGCCTCTACTACGATTTCCACGAGGTGATCGAGCAGCTTGGTCTTACAGATAGGTGAGATCGATTCTTACTCGTTTTCGAGTTGGAGAGGACTGAGTGTAAATAGACCTGTTTAGCTAGCTGAGGTCGGAAGTCCGATCATTTCAAAATCGGACATCGAGGTAGATATCATAAAACCCCTACTCGTGGTTTTTAGGCAATTTCTTCCGTGATCTTCGGCTCTAGGCCCTGTTGTTCGATCTCCCATTCGAGGTATCGCTGCAGTGATTCTTCGAAAGGCCGATGGTCGATTCCGAGTTCGCGTTTGGCCTTCGAGTTATCGACGAGCACTCCACCAGTAGCGAAAAAGCCGAGTAGCTCGCTTTCAAACCCTTCCGGTGGACGAGTGAAGGACTCCAGTCCTGCCACCCCGTAACTCATCAACTGAAAGACCGTCCCGGGCACCGCCCGCGGAGCCGGAATCCCTGTAAGTCGTTCCGCGAGATCAAAGACATCGACGAAGTTACGCGGTTCGCTCGCAATGATGTATTCTTCCCCTAGCTCGCCCTCGTCCATTGCCCGTTTGATGTTTGCGGCTGTGTCCTCAACGTAGTCGAACGGGAGGACGAAATCATTCGGGATCATCGGGAGTTCTTGTTTGAGGTAGCCAGTAAAGCCAGTCCGTGGAGTGCCACCGTAATCCTTGTCGCCTGGTCCAAAAATCGCTCCGAGTGAGACTATTACCAGTGGAAGTCCATCGTCAATCATCGGCTCCGCGACCTCGTAGTGTGCCTGCCATTTCGTTCGCTGATACACCGATCTAAAGGTATTTGGAGATCGGTATGATTCAGTGACGTATTCGCCGCCCGTATTACCGTAGACTCCGACGGTGCTCACGTAGACGCCCTTTGGCACGTCCAGCTCGTCCATCAATTCGAGAACATTACGGGTCCCATCGACGTTGATGCGTTCGGCCTTCTCAGCATTCCATGGCCCAGGCCCGACTTGGAACCAAGCAGCCAGATGGAACACTCCATCGACGCCATCCATGGCGTCGCGCATACTCTCTTTATCTGTAATGTCACCCTCAATTATTTCAACGGGTTCTGGTAGATGTTCAGCCTTAGTGAGGTCACGGGTAAGCACAACTACTTCATGCCCATCGTTCACGAGGATCTCCACGAGATGAGTACCAATGAACCCGGTACCACCAGTGACAAAGTATCTCATAAAGTAAATTTATATAATGAATCTTCATATATGTTTGGGTGGATCACTCTTTTCCGCCATGTAGGTTCAGCTATTTCATACCTCACTTCTAATTAACCCCTTGCTGTACAAATCCTCTATATTCAGCATGAGATATTTGACAGACTATAGATGGCCTCTGTCCCGGGATTCCTACCGGAGCAGCGACCGTGACATCAGTCGGCGATTGATTTTCTCATCTACCACCAGTTTGGCTGTACGCGAACTCCCGTGACGTTCACTCGATCGTTCACACATCGAACGAAAGCACCGGCGCTGTGTTCGATAGGAACATAACCCGCCGCGGTCAGGCGATTACATCCTCAAAAATATGGGCGCTGCAGGATTTGAACCCGCGACAGCTTGGTCCGAAGCCAAGCACTCTATCCAGACTGAGCTAAGCGCCCGTACCGTTTGCTATCTCGTTAGACGTTTTAAGTCCCGCGGTTCGGAAGCGTCGGATAGTCGTCATCGACGGCTCTCGGGTTCGTGACCGCGAGCGATCAAAAAGAATATTATCGGGACTGGGTATGTATCTCTTAGTAGATGTGTCTTGGTCGTCCGGCCTGCCAGCCGAATGAGTGGCCCGGTTCGCTCCCGTCGTCGAGGTGCGCCCATGTATGATCTGAGGCCGCACTTCGACGAGGAGGTCGACCCCGGGACGAACCTCCTCCTCACCGGCCCGCCGCTGACCGGCAAGCGGTCCATGATGATGGACGTGTTGGCCGCCGGGACCGACCGCGGCGACGGCGCGATCGTCGTGACCACGAAGGACGGCGCCGACCGCGTCCTGAAAGAATACGAGAAGCGGACGCCCTACGGGGGAAAGCCGGTCGCCGTCGTCGACTGCGTCACGCGCCAACAAGGCGTCAGCGACGCCCGCGAGTCGGATCGGATCAAGTACGCCTCCTCGCCGGTGGATATGACGGGAATCGGGATCAAGCTCTCGGAGTTCCTGCAGGCGTTCGGCGACCGCGGCATCGAAGAGAACCGCGTGATGGTCCACTCGCTGTCGACGCTGCTGATGTACTCGGACCTCCAGACGGTGTTTCGGTTCCTTCACGTGTTCACCGGGCGCATCCAGAGCGTGAACGGACTCGGGCTGTTCAGCATCGACTCGACCTCCCACGACGACCAGGCGATGAACACCCTCAAACAGCTCTTCGACGGCGTCATCACGCTCTCCGAGGACGGCGAGCCCGAGATTCGGCTGGCCTGAATCAGCCGGTTCGATACCTCTTCTTCTCGTTTCGACCTCCCCGACTCCGGCCGGGCCGGGCTCGATCGCTGCGGCCTCGATCGCTGTGGCCTCGATCGCTCCGCCGGCCATCGAGTTCGAGTGATGGATTTAATCGCCGCCGCTGCGAACGCTAAGCTATGCCCGTCACCGACGACGAGGGACTCGACCGACTGCTCGACGCCGACACGATCGCCGTCGTCGGCTGTTCCACGACCACCGGCAAGGCGGCTCACGACGTGCCGGCGTACCTCCAGCGGCACGGCTATCGAATCGTTCCGGTGAACCCGTTCGCCGACGAGGTCCTCGGTGAGCCGGCGCACGACGAGCTCGCGGACGTCGACGCCGAGATAGACATCGTGAACGTGTTCCGCCCGAGCGAGGAAGTGCCCGAGATCCTCGACGCGGTGCGCGAGCGACACGCGGCGCGCGGCGACGCGGGCGCGGCTTGGCTCCAGCTCGGGATCACCCACGACGAGGCGGCCGCGGCCGCGGAGGCCGACGGGATAACCGTGGTACAGGACCGCTGTATGAAGATCGAACACGGCCGCCTCCGCGGATAGGGCCCGGCCCGAGTCGCGACTAGCCCTCCCACTCCTCGAACGAGCGGTACACGCCCTTCGAGAGGTAGCGCTCGGAGGAGTCGCAGAAGACGGTGGCCACCGTGTCGTGGGGCGCGTCGATCGCGCCGTCGCGGATGTCGCGGGCGACCCGCTTGGCCGCGATGGCGTTCGCCGCGGCGGAGGAGGCGACGAGCTGTCCCTCTTCGGCCGCGAGTCGGCCCATCTCCTCGTGGACCTCGCGGTCGGGGACGGTGACGATGTCGTCGACGACGTCCGGGTCGAAAAGCTCGTTGCGGTCGATGTCGTGGGTGCCGATCCCCTCGGTCTTGTACTCCTCGTGCTCGACCTCCTCGCCGAGGAACTCGCGGTACGCGGAGCCGGCGGGCTCGACCGCGACGACGTGCGTGCCGGGGTCGCGCTCGCGGAAGTAGCGGGCCATTCCCATCAGCGTCCCGCCCGTGCCGCAGCCGGCGACGACGGCGCCCACCTCGCCGTCCAGCGCCTCGTCGATCTCGGGGGCGGTCGTCTCGTAGTGGGCCTCGGCGTTGAGCGGGTTCGAGAACTGCTGGGGGACGACCGCGTCGTCGAGCTCCTCCGCGATGGCGTGTGCGCGATCTATCGCGAACCCCATCCCGTCCTCGCTCGGGGTGTTGACGACCTCCGCGCCGAGCGCGCGCATGAGCTGCTGTTTCTCGACGGAGAACCGCTCGGGGACGACGAACACCGCGTTCAGCCCGAGCTGTTTCGCCGCGACCGCCAGCCCGATCCCGGTGTTGCCGGCGGTCGGCTCGACGACGGTGCCGCCCTCCCCGACGTCGCCGCGCTCGAGCATGCGTTCGAGCATGTGCTTCCCGATCCGGTCTTTGACGCTCGCGCCGGGGTTGAACGACTCCAGCTTCGCGTACACCGGCACCGCGTCCGGCGAGTCGTGCACCCGGACGAGCGGCGTCTCCCCGATCGTCTCCAACACCGACGACAGGGGCTTCCGATGGGTCGTCATGTTCCCGAGATCGTTGCCGCCCCTTTTGCGTGTTTCCATGAGCGCGTCGATCAGGGTGCGACGCCGGTCCGGTGAGTGACGCCGTGCCGGTGAGTGGCGGCGTGCCGGGGATCGAACAAACTTATGCCCCTCGTCCGGTTCCGAAGAGGTATGAGCGAGACCGATGCGCAGGCCGACGTGACGGTCGTCCTTCCGGACGGATCAGAGCTGGACGTTCCGGCGGGGGCGACAGTCGAGGACGTCGCCTTCGAGATCGGCCCCGGGCTCGGTCGCGACACCGTGGCGGGGAAGATCGACGGCGAACTCGTCGAGAAGCACGCCGAGGTCCACGACGGCGCGCGGATCGAGATCGTCACCGACCAGTCCGACGAGTACCTCACCGTGCTTCGCCACTCCGCCGCCCACGTCTTCGCGCAGGCCCTTCAGCGGCTCCACCCCGAGGCGACGCTCACCATCGGCCCCCCGACCGACGACGGGTTCTACTACGACGTGACCGACGTCGACCTCGACGAGGACGACCTCGACGCCATCGAGGACGAGATGGAGGCGATCATCGAGGCCGACTACGACATCGAACGCGAGGTCCGGTCCCGCGAGGAGGCTACGGAGATCTACGCCGACAACGAGTACAAGCGACAGATCTTGGAGGAGGAAGCCGACGACGAGGAGGTCACCTTCTACGTGCAGGACGACTGGCAGGACCTCTGTCAGGGCCCGCACGTGGAGTCGACCGGCGAGATCGGCGCGGCGGCCTTACTGGAGGTCTCCGCCGCCTACTGGCGCGGCGACGAGGAGAACGACACGCTCACCCGCGTGTACGGGACCGCGTTCGCGTCCGAGTCCGACCTCGAGGAGCACCTGGAACTGCGCGAGGAGGCGTTAGAGCGCGACCACCGGAAGATCGGTCAGGAGATGAACCTCTTCTCGATCCCGACGGTGACCGGGCCGGGGCTCCCGCTGTATCACCCGCCGGGGAAGACCGTGCTCCGCGAGCTCTCGAACTTCGCCAACGAGCTCAACCGCGAGAACGGCTACGAGGAGGTCGAGACCCCCCACGTGTTCCGGACGGAGCTGTGGAAGAAGTCCGGACACTACG
This sequence comes from Halorubrum sp. Ea1, assembly GCF_002252965.1. Taxonomy (NCBI): domain Archaea; kingdom Methanobacteriati; phylum Methanobacteriota; class Halobacteria; order Halobacteriales; family Haloferacaceae; genus Halorubrum; species Halorubrum sp. Ea1. Next base: position 6,672 of record NZ_NHPG01000022.1, on the reverse strand, counting down.
AGAACTACAAGGACGACATGTTCCTCCTCGACGTCAACGACGAGGAGTACGGGCTCAAGCCGATGAACTGCCCGGGCCACGCGACCATCTTCGACCAGCAGTCGTGGTCGTACCGCGACCTCCCGCAGCGCTACTTCGAGAACGGGAAGGTGTACCGGAAGGAGCAGCGCGGCGAGCTCTCCGGGCTCTCGCGCGTCTGGTCGTTCACCATCGACGACGGGCACCTGTTCGTTCGCCCGGACCAGATCCGCCGAGAGATCGAGTCCGTCATCGAGATGATCTTCGAGGTCGTCGAGACGCTGGACCTGGACGTCGAGGTCGCGCTGGCGACCCGCCCGGAGAAGTCCGTCGGCGGCGACGAGATCTGGGAGTCCGCGGAGGAGCAGCTCCGCGACGTGCTGGAGTCCGGCGGCTACGACTACGACGTCGAGCCGGGCGACGGCGCCTTCTACGGCCCGAAGATCGACTTCGGCTTCGAGGACGCTCTCGGCCGCGTCTGGGACGGCCCGACCGTTCAGCTCGACTTCAACATGCCCGACCGGTTCGACCTGACCTACACGGGCGAGGACAACGAGGACCACCAGCCGGTGATGATCCATCGCGCGCTGTACGGGAGCTACGAGCGCTTCTTCATGGTGCTCATCGAGCACTTCGACGGCGACTTCCCGCTGTGGCTCGCGCCCGAACAGGTCCGCATCCTCCCCGTCTCCGACGGGACGCTCGGCTACGCGCACCGCGTGAAAAACGAGCTCGAAGACGCCGGCTTCCGCGTCGAGGTCGAGGACCGCGACTGGACCGTCGGCCGCAAGATCCGGGCGGGCCACGACGACCGGCTCCCGTACATGGTCATCGTCGGCGACGACGAGGAGGAGTCCGGGACCGTCTCCGTGCGCGACCGCTTCGAGAACCAGCGCGGCGACGTCGAACTCGACGCCTTCGTCGACCACCTCGTCGCGGAGCGCGACGAGAAGCGGACCGAGCCGGACTTCGTCGGCGACGACTGACGCGGGCCGCGCGCGACCCCCGAGCCGGTGCGGTTCGGTTGGGGATCCCGTTGCGCGTTCCGTCGCGTTTTTATCATCTCCGCTTCGTTTGTCGCGTATGTCGAATCAGGTTCCGACGGTCGACGAACGGCCGCCCGACGTCGGGGAGCTGACGCCGCCCGATCGCACGCTGATGGGGCCGGGTCCGAGCGACGTTCACCCGCGGGTGCTGAAGGCGATGAGCACGCCGCTCGTCGGTCACCTCGACCCCTCGTTCGTCGAGATCATGGACGAGGTCCAGGAACTGCTCCGGTACACCTTCCGGACCGACAACAAGTGGACGATCCCGGTCTCGGGGACGGGGTCGGCGTCGATGGAGGCCGCGATCGGGAACCTCGTCGAGCCGGGCGACACGATGCTGGTGCCCACGAACGGCTACTTCGGCGGGCGGATGCGGTCGATGGCCGAGCGCGCGGGCGGCGACGTCGTCGAGGTCGACGCGCCGTGGGGCGAGCCCCTTGATCCGGTCGACGTGGAGCGCGCGTTCGACGAGCACCAGCCGGACGTCTTCGGCTTCGTCCACGCCGAGACGTCGACCGGCGTCCGCCAGCCGGACGTGCCCGCGCTGACCGATATCGCGCACGCCCACGACGCGTACGTGATCGCGGACTGCGTCACCTCGCTCGGTGGCGTCGAGATGCGCGTCGACGAGTGGGACGTCGACGCCGCCTACTCCGGCCCGCAGAAGTGCCTCTCCTGTCCGCCCGGCGCGAGCCCGCTCACCCTGAACGACCGGGCGATGGAGAAGGTGCTCTCGCGCGACGAGCCGGCCCGCTCGTGGTACCTCGACCTCTCGCTGCTGGAGGGGTACTGGGGGGAGGACCGCGCGTACCACCACACCGCGCCGATCACGAACGTGTACGCGCTCCGCGAGGCGCTCCGACTCGTCGCCGAGGAGGGGATCGAGGAACGGTGGGCCCGCCACCGCGACGTCGCCGGCGAGCTGAAGGCCGGCCTGCGGGACCTCGGACTTGAGATGAACGCCGCCGAGGAGTACTGGCTGCCGAGCCTGAACGCCGTGCGCGTCCCGGACGGCGTCGACGACGGCGTCGTCATCGACCGCCTCCTCGCGGAGTACGACCTCGAGATCGCCTCCGGGCTCGGCGACCTCGAAGGCGACATCTGGCGGATCGGCTGTATGGGTCACTCCGCTCGCCGGAAGAACGTCGAGTACGTGCTGGCGGCGCTGGAGGACGCGCTGGCCGAGCAGGGGTTCTGAGCGGTCGGGAGCGCGCCGCACCCGCTCGCTCCGGCCCACACCCGACTCGCCAGCGCGGGGTTTATTAATACGGGTCCCTCTCCTTGGTAGGGCATGAACGATCTACGAACCGGACTGAGCTACGGGGACGTGCTGCTCGTCCCGCAGCGGTCGCCGGTCGACAGCCGGAGCGACGTGGACCTCTCGACGCCGTTCACGCCGAGCCTCGAACTGGAGACGCCGCTCGTCTCGGCGGCGATGGACACCGTCACCGAGGCGGAGCTGGCGATCGAGCTGTCTCGCGCCGGCGGACTCGGCGTGCTTCACCGGTTTCTCACCGTCGACGAACAGGCGGCACAGGTCGAACGCGTCGCCGCCGCGGGCGAGCGGGTCGCCGCGGCCGTGGGGATCAACGAGGACTACGTGGCCCGGAGCGCCGCGCTGGTCGCGGCCGACGTGGACGCCGTCGTCGTGGACGTCGCGCACGGGCACCTCGAGCGGACGATCGACGCGGTCGAGGCGATCGCCGAGGAGTTCCCGGAGACGGACCTCGTCGCCGGCAACGTCGCGACGCCCGCGGGCGTCGCGGACCTCGCGGCCGCCGGCGCGGACTGCGTGAAGGTCGGGATCGGCCCCGGCTCGCACTGCACCACGCGGAAGGTCGCGGGCGCCGGGGTCCCGCAGCTCACCGCCGTCGACGACTGCGCGACGGCGGCGGAGGACCTGGACGCGACGATCTGCGCCGACGGCGGGATCCGCACCTCCGGCGACGCGGTGAAGGCGCTGATGGCGGGCGCCGACACCGTGATGCTCGGGAGCCTCTTCGCCGGGACGACGGAGGCGCCCGGCGCGGTCGTCGAGGTCGACGGCACGCGGTACAAGCGCTCGCGGGGGATGGCGACGACCGCCGCCGCCGAGGACCGCGACGACAAGGGGACCGACGTGGTCGCCGACGAGGGGGTCGAAGCGCTGACGCCGTACAAGGGGCCGGTCGCGGCCGTCGCCGAGGAGTTCTGTCAGGGGATCCGCTCGGGGCTGTCGTACTGCGGCGGGCACACGATCGGGCGCGCCCGCACCGAGGCCGAGTTCATCCGCGTCGCGCCCGGCGCCAAGGAGCGCGAGGGGTTCCACACCGACGACGACTGGGAGGGGATCAGCGTCGACAGCGAGACGCAGCGGGTCGGCGACGCGACCGACGAGAGGCCGGCCGAAAGCGACGACTGAATCGCGGGAGACGCCCGACCGACGACTGAGTGACCGGAGACGCCCGACCGACGACTGAGTCGCCGATCGAGGGACGCGTGGGGGCCATGCGTCTGTCTGACTCACTCGCGAGCGACTTTTCACGGTGACCCCGCACTCTCGACGCATGACGGACGCCTTCGGCCGCGCGATCCGAGACCACTTCCGCGGCGAACGGGACGAGCCCCTCCTGCACCGGGACGGCGAGGAGACGGTCGAACACCCGATCGAGGCGTTCTACTTCGCCGACTTCGACCCGAGCGAGGACCCGGCCCACGAGTGGCTGGCGTCCCGCCTGCGGGGTCCGCTCGTCGACCTCGGCGCCGGGACCGGGCGACACGCGCTGTACTTCCAAGAGCGGTTCGAGACGGTGGCGATCGAGCCGAGCCCCGCGCTGGTCGAGACGATGCGGGAGCGCGGCGTCGAGGACGCCCGCGAGGGCGACATGTTCGCGCTGCGCGAGGCGTTCCCGCGCGACCGGTTCGGCTCGGCGCTCGCGAACGGGACCCAGATCGGGCTCGCGGGATCGATGCGGGGACTCACCGAGTTCCTCGGCGACCTCGCGTACGTGACGACGCCGGACGCGACCGCCGTCGTCGACTGTTACGACCCGACGCATCCGGCGACCGCCGACCTCGTCGGCTACCGGGACGACCCGATGCCGGGGCTCGCGCACCGCGTCATGTTCTTCGAGTACGAGGGCGAGACGAACCCGATCCTCCAGCTCCGGCTGTTCAGCCCCGCGCGCCTCCGCGAGGCCGCGGTCGGGACGGGCTGGGCGGTCGAGGAGGTCGCCCGCGGCGACGACGAGAACGGGTACCACTACCGCGCCGCGCTGCGGAAGCGCGGCGACGAGTAGGGCGCTCGTCTCCCCTCCTGTCCATCGGTTTCAGTCGCGGGACTCGCCCTACCACGTCGTCAGCGCCGCTCGCCCGTGGTCGTGCGCGAGCACGCCGACGAAGGCGAGCACGCCAGTGATCGCGAACGCGCCGCCGACGTAGGAGACGGACGCCATGTTCGCTTCGACCATCAGCCAGCCGGCGATCAGCGGGCCGGCCACGGAGCCCGGACGCCAGACGAGCTCGCGGATCCCGAAGCCGGAGGCGACGCCGCCATCGTCGGTCCCCTCGTCGGCGAACAGCGCCATGCTCGCCGGCTCGCAGAAGGAGTCCGCCACGCCGAGCAGGCCGGAGAGGGCGACGAGGGGAGGTACGCGGGCGGCAGCTCACCGAGGACCGGAAGCGTCACCCCGGCGCCGAGCGCGGCCCCGACCGCCGTCGGGCTTATGTGGAGCGAGCGACCTCTCCCCGGCATGGGCGACCCCGCCTGCGACCGTCGGTTCTGTCCCGAGTGCGACCTCGCGGTGACGCGGGCCGACGACGTCTGTCCGGAGTGCGGCGCGCCGGTCGACACCGACGACGACTGAGACTGGACCGTCGACTGAGACCGGGCCGTCGCCGTCGACTGAGACCGGTTGGTCGACGACGACGCTCGCGGCCGCTCTACGACAGCGCGTCGCCGAACTTGTCCCGCCGGAAGAGGTCGATCTCCTGTGCCGACGACCCCTCGCGCGTGGCCGCGAAGGCGATCGCCTCGGCCACCTCCTCGGGCTCAGTCACCGTGCCGGGTTCGAACCGCTCCTCGAACGGCTCGCCGTCCTCACTGCCGAACTCCGTGCGCACTTCGGAGGGGTTCACGACGGAGACGGCGACCCCCTCGTCGCCGACCTGCGCCGCGACGCTGTGCGCGAAGCCGCGCACCCACCACTTCGTCGCGGCGTACACCGGATTGAACGACCGCGGGTACTGGCCCGCGAAGCTCCCGACGACGACGAGCGTCCCCTGACTCTCCGTCAGGTGCGGGAGCGCTTCCCGCGTGAGGAAGAACGTCCCGTCGACGTTCGTCTCCTGCATGGCGAAGTACTCCTCGTCGGTCATCTCCGCCACGCCGCTGCCGCGGCCGACCCCCGCGTTGGAGATGACGACGTCGAGCCCGCCGAACCGGTCGATCACCGCCTCGACCGCCGCCTCGCTCGTCGCCCGGTCGCGGATGTCGCCGTCGACGACTAACGTGTTCGCGTCGTGTTCCGCCTCCAAATCCGCCGCCAGCGACTCCAGCGCCTCGCGCCGGCGAGCCAGCAGCGCGACGTTCGCGCCCCGCGCCGCCAGCGCGTGGGCCGTCGCCTCGCCGATTCCGGAGCTCGCGCCGGTCACCAGGGCCGTCGCGTCGTCGAGCGTGGTCATGACCGACGGATCGCGGGGGGCGAGTATAAAACGTCGCGTCGGGGAACCGCCGGCCCACTCGACGGCTTCGGACGGGCGGGTCCGGACCGATCCTCCGATGAGCCCGACCGGGCCCTCACTCGTTCTGGACGAACTCGCCCGAGCAGTCGTACTCGATCAGTTTCACCTTTCCCTCGGCCTCGACCGTTCCGTTGTAGGGATCGGCTCGCTCGTACCGCTGGTAGACGGTCACGTTCTCGACGCGCGTCTCGTGGGAACGGTTCCAGTCCGCACAGAGGTAGTTCGCGAGGTACGAGCGGTGGTTCTCGTTGTCGGTGGAGCGGACGTTCCCGAGGTACTTCCGCCAGCGCG